>NZ_FAOZ01000012.1 GCF_001536285.1 Parafrankia irregularis
GCAGCAGCAGAAGTGTCGATCATGAGGATCACCGGGCCAGGGGTGTCGTCGCTCTATCGGACCCGCGCATCGTCACACCGACCACCGACAGTTCTCACAACCCCGACCCAACCCAGGCCTCGACCGTGGCGGCGGCGGGCCCGACCGTGACGGCCCACGACGGGTGTGCGGCGGTTCAGCGGAACCGCCGCACCCGGCAGACACCCGCGCGCCGGTGCGCACAACCGGCTGCCAAGCAGCGCGGACAGCGGATGCGCACCCGGCTCACCACGACCCTGGGTTTGGCCGCGCCGACGCGCTGAGCGTGACATCGCGGCGGCCTTCGCGCCGCACAGGACGACCATCCCTGCTACGCCGGCCACATCCAAGCGCACCGGCGGACCGGGCCGATCGAGAATTGATCGGTTCTGGCTGGTACGAGAGACGCACGGTGGGGAGCGCAGTGGGCCGGGTCGAGACCGAGGCTGCCGCCAGGCCGGCGGCGCTGGCCGAGTTGGAGACATCCGCGCAGGGACCGCGGATGTCCGACTTCGCGTTGCCGGACACAGTGCTGGTCGATGGCACGCCGATCCGCTACGCGGTGTCCGGGTCGGGAAGCCGCGATCTGGTGCTTGTGCATGGCTACCGGGCACACCACGGGTGGTGGTACCGGATGCTGCCGGCGTTGGAGGAACGCTGGCGGGTGATCCGGTTCGACCTCAGCGGGCACGGCGACAGCGGGCACCGCGACCGCTACGGCGTGGACGTGTGGACGTCCGACCTGATCACGGTGCTCGACGCGGTCGGGTCCCGGCAGGCGTTGTTGGTCGGGCACAGCATGGGCGGCCGGATCGCCGCGGTCGCCGGGGCCGATCATCCGGACCGGTTCGGCGGGATCGTCATGTTCGACTCGATGCTCCGGCCGGCCGGCTCGCCGCCGCCTCGGATGGCGTCGCTTCCGCCCGGCCGCGAGATCCGCTATCCCACCCGGGACGTCGCCGCGGCGCGGTTCCGGCTGCGCCCGCCGCAGCCGGAGCCCTCCGCCGAGGTGGTCCGCCCGGTCGCCGAGTACGCGGTGCGCCCGAGCACGGCCGCCCAGGGCTGGACCTGGAAGTTCGATCAGCGCGGGCTGCCGCTGATCGACAACGACCGGGTGACGGAGAGCCTGGCGCGGCTGCGGAATCCGGTGTGGTTCGTCCGCGCCGGGCGCAGCCTCATCGTCAGCGACGAGGTCGCCGCGTACGCCCGCGCGGCCTTGCCGGCCGGAACGACGTTCGTGACGGTGCCTGAGGCACATCATCACCTCGTCCTCGACGCCACGGACGAATGCCTGCGCCTGCTGGCGGATCTGCACGCTGACCTGGCCGCCACGGTTCGTCCGTGGTCAACCGGCTGACCACGGGCTCCCGGGCGGCCCGGCACAGCACCGCCCGACCTGCCAGTGGCAGGCCGGGCGGACCGTGGAGGATCAGGCGGAGATCAGTCGAGCTTGATTCCGGTGACCGCCAGCGCGTTGTCACGGGCGACCAGCCGGACGTCCGCCTCGCTGAGGCCGGAGAGGGACTCGTCCAGGAAGTCCACGGGCTGACGCACACCCTCGGCGTGCGGCCAGTCCGAGCCGAGCAGCAGGCGGTCGACCCGGACGTCCGCGACGAGCTTGTCGATGTCGTCCTCCCAGAAGGGGGTGATCCAGACATGCTCGCCGAACACCTCCCGCGGGGAGTCGCGGAAGTAGCCGGGGTTGCGGTTGGCGGCGTCGTCGAGGCGGTGCAGCAGCTCGGGCACCCAGGAGGCGCCGTTCTCCACGCTGGCGAAGCGCAGTGCCGGGAACCGGTCGAAGATCCGGTGGCAGACCGCGGCGGCGTAGAAGTCGCTGACCGCGCGGCCTTTCGTGACGATGCCGCGCAGCGGCGAGCGGAACAGGGAGGTCTCCTCGCCGCCCGGCTCCCACATCTGCACGAGGGCGTCGTAGCCGTCCAGGCCGGCGTGCGTGGCCACCGCGACGCCGGCTTCGGCGGCCAGGCCCCAGAACGGGTCGTAGGCCGGGTCGAACGGCGAGCGGTAGCCGCCGGCCACCGGCACCGGCGCGTTGCGCACGTTCACGACGAGGGCACCGGCGTCGATGAGGCGGCGCAGTTCCTCGGCGGCGAACGCCGGGTCGAGCAGCGGGATGTAGGGCACCGCGAACAGGCGGTTCTCGTAGCGGAAGCCCCAGTCGTCGTCCAGCCACCGGTTGAACGCCTGGAACACCTTTCCGGCGGCGTCGGTGTCGCGCTTGAGCGCGTCCTCGAGGCCGACACCGAGGGTCGGGAACACCAGCATGGCGGCGAGGCCCTGCTCGTCCATCACCCGCAGCCGGGCCGCGCGGTCGTGGTACTCGGCGGGCAGCGGCTCCAGCTCACCGAACGCGTCCTTGATCTGCTGCTGGCGCGGGTTGCCCCGGTACCAGTCGTACAGCGCGCCCGGCTTCGCGACGGGATCGAACGTCGGGTTGGCGATGTAGGAGTTGAGGGTGCCGCCCACGAGCAGGCGCCGCCGGCCGTTCACCTCGGCCCAGCGGACCCCCCGGTTGCGCAGCGAGGGGTCCTGGTATCTCGTGAAGGCATCCTCGGCCTCGTAGTAGTGGTTGTCGAAGTCGAAGATCCATGGCTTGGTCGCCGGGCTGGTCACGATCCACCTCGCTTCCCGATCACTGTCTCAGGTCGATACTTCGACGCCAACCCTTCAAAGTCGACGTCGATGTCAATAATAGGCTACCGGCCGCTTCGGCGCTGGCGCTCTCGGTCGGTCTGGCCGGTGACCTCAGTCGGTCTGGCCGGTGATGAGCGCTGCCTGCAGGCCCGCGTCCACCGGGATGTTCACGCCGTTGAGGTAGCCCGCGGCGTCCGAGCCGAGGAAGGCCAGGATCCGCGCGACCTCGGCCGGCGTGGCCGCCCGCCCGTTACCCTGCCGAACCGACCAGTCGATGAGCTCGTCGGTCATCGTCACCCGGAAGTCGCTCAGCAGCGGCGTGCTGACCGGGCCGGGGCAGGCGCTGTTGATCCGTGTCCGCGCCCAGCTGGCCCCGCGCGCCGCGTAGTGCGTGTAGAGCTGGGTGCACTCCTTGGACAGCGCGTACGGGTCGGCGGCCAGGTCGGGATGGGCGTCGAGCCAGGCCAGGGCCTCGTCCCAGTCGTCGATCGCCAGCAGCTTGAGCAGCTCGTCCTTGTGCGCCTGCCAGCCGATGCCGGCCATGGACGAGGTGATGACGACGGCCGCGCCAGCCGGCATCTGCGCCGTCAGCTCCTGCGTCAGCCGCCGGACCGCCAGGTAGTTCACGCTGAACACAACCGGTGCCGGCTGCGTGCCCGCGACACCTGCGTTGTTGAACAGCACGTGGACGGGGCCCTCGATCGCGGCCACGGCCGCGTCGACACCGGCCTGGGACGACAGGTCGGCCTCGATGAAGTGGTCGACCTTGGCATCCGGAGGATTACGGTCGATCACGGTGATGTCGGCCGCACCGAGATCCTGGAGCAGGTCGAGCAGGGCCGCGCCGATGCCAGAGGCCCCGCCGGTGACGACCACCCGCCGCCCGCGGTAGCCGAACGGATTTTCCACGTGAACCTCCGGTGCGGAATGCCTTATGCCGAGGCCGAGAGCAGGTCGAGGACACCCAGGTCGCGAATCGCGCGGGCCGCGTTGGTGGCCATCGACAGGAACATCCGATCGGAGCTGTCTGTGCGCGGAGCACTCGCGTACACGCAGCCGATCATCGTGATCAGCGGACCCTGCAGCATTCCGCGGCGGTAGTCCTCGAAACAGTCCGCGCCCGAGTAGCCGGTCACGCCGTACTCGACGAGCTGGTCGTGATACGCGGCGACCAGCTCCACCTCCTGGGCCCGCCGCGCCGCCGGCGCGAGCGCGGTGGACAGGAAGTAGGCGAGGTCCCGCCCCGGAAAACCGATCTCCAGCGTCTGCCAGTCGACGGCCTGGACGTCCGAGTCGCCGGTGAACAGAAGGTTGTCGAGCCGATAGTCCCCGTGGATCAGGGAATGGCGGGTGGCCGTGTGCCGGCCCCAGCCGCTGACGAGTGCCGCCGCGCGCAGCAGCGTCTCGGCGTCCTCCGGCTCGAGCTGCTCCCGGTACCTCTCGGTGAACTCGGCGGCCGCCGCCGTCACGACCTTGCCGAGGTAGGCCATGCCGCGTTCGTCCGCGCGGACCGGCCAGGCCGTGTCCCTCCCGAGCGGGGCGTCCTTCCCGAAGCCCTCCTCCCCGCTCAGGTTCTCGGCGTTCCAGAACGGGGCGTGCAGGCCCGCGAGGTTGCGCACGGCGATCGTCGCCCGCGCCTGCGAGCAGCCGTCGAGCTGGCTGCCGGCTTCGGCCGGATACGCGTCGTCGAGCACCAGGGTGAACCGGAGCAGGTCGTCGCTGACCGCGGCGTACCAGCAGCGGGGCGTCCGAATCGCCGCCCGGTGCGCGAAGTAGGCGTAGAAACCGACCTCGTTGCGGTAGGCGGACCGCAGCCGCCGGCGGACGTCCGGCGCACCGGCGGCCATCTTGACCACCAGGCTGGCCGGCGCCCCACGTCCGTCCGCCCCACGTCCGTCGAGGTGGAAGCGGTAGCTGACGGCCGTCTGGCCGGTGCCGACCGGCTCGAACCGCACCCCGGTCACCTCGGCGTCGAGACCGCCCGCCCGCAGGACGTCGGTCATCCAGGCCGGCGTGATCTCGGCGGGGTCGTCGACGATCCCGGGGCCGCCACCCAGGACCGCCGCCTGCCCTGACGCGGCTGGTGCGGCTGGTGCGCGAACGTCACCGGTCATGCGACCCGCCCGGGGTTCGCCGGCAGGTCACGGACGGCCGCCGGACGGATATCGCGGTACGCGTCCACCACCGAGGTGAGCTCCGTCGGTGTCGCGCCGTGCATGATCACACCCGTCACACCCAGGTCGAACTGGCGGGCGACGGCGTCGGCGCACTGCCGCGGGCTGCCGGTCGCGCTGGTCGCGATCCACTCCGCCGGAATCAGCGTGGCGAGATGCTCGAGCTCGGCGGTGGTCGCCTTGGCGTCGAAGGCGCCCTTGAAGCCGCGGACGAACGTGTCGGCCCGGAAACGCTCCAGCACCGCAGGGTCCCAGTCGTTGACCCGCACCATCAGGTCGCCGTAGCCCTGCAGGTAGGAGGCGAGCCGACCGATGGTCTTGAGCAGCCGCCGGTCCTCGGGGATCTCGTCGGAGACGGTGGCGAGCACCGACCACACCCGCACCTCGGCCGGGTCTCGCCCCACCGACTTCGCTCCCCGCGCGACAGCGGCGAGCGCCTCGGTGACAGCGGCGTCCGAGTAGAAGGTGTGCAGCACGACCGCGTCGAGGCAGCGGCCGGCGAGCTCCAGGGTTCGGGTGCCGAGCGCGGCGATGAGGATCGGGATGTCCTCGTCGAAGTCCCGGTCCTGGTGCAGATAGGGGAACTTGCCGGCCGGGCCGTCGTGGCCGAGCACCATCTCGCCCTTCCACAGCCGGCGCAGCAGGCCGACGACGTCCTCGATCTGCGCGCCGGTGATCGGCGCCAGGCCGAGCGCCTTGAACAGGCCGTCGAAGCCGCGGCCGAGTCCGAGCGCGAACCGGCCGCCGGTAAGGCGGTGCATCGTGGTCGCCATCGTCGCGGTGACGATCGGGTGGCGGGTGTTGTGGTTCGTCGCGGCGGTCGCGATGCCGATCTTGTCGCTGACCGCGCCGGCGGCGCCGGAGAGGGTGGCCGCGTCCTTGGTGGAGAACCGCTCCGAGATGAACGCGGCGCCCAGGCCCAGCTCCTCGGCCTTGCGCACCTCGTCGACCAGGTCGCGCGGGCTCCCGCTGTGCCCGGCCAGGGTGTAGAAGCCGAGCTCGCTGAGCTGGTCTGTGGCCTGCGTGGTCTGTGTTGTCATCTCAGGCTCCCCGGGGTGGAACCGGCCGGCAGGTTGACCGTCTGGTAGGTCAGGTAGGCCGCGAGTGCCTCCGGGCCCAGCTCGCGGCCGATCCCGGAATCCTTGACCCCACCGAACGGCGCGACGTTGTCGAGCATGAACATGTTGACGCCGAGCACGCCGACGTCGATCCGGTCGGCCAGGGCGTAGCCCGCCTCGACGTCGGACGTCCAGATCGTGCCACCCAGCCCGTAGCGGGTGCCGTTGGCGATCGCGACCGCGTCATCCACCGTGTCGTAGGGGATGACGGTCAGCACCGGGCCGAAGATCTCCTCCTGGGCGATCCGCATCGCCGGGTCGACGTCGGTGAAGACGGTCGGTTCGACGAAGAAGCCGCGTGCCTGCCCGGCGGGCCGGCCGCCTCCGAGAGCCAGCGTGGCGCCCTCGTCCCGCCCGATCCCGATGTACTCCTCGACCCGGTCCCGCTGCCGGGCGCTGGCCAGCGGCCCGAGTCCGGTGGCCTCGTCCAGCGGATCACCGACCTTCAGCGCGCCGACCGCCGCGAGCAGGCCCTCGACCAGCTCGGCGTGGCGGTCACGGGGTGTCAGGATGCGGGTCTGCGCGACGCAGGCCTGCCCGTTGAGCATGAAGCCGTACTGCAGGATCCCGGGCAGCGCACGGCCGAGGTCCGCGTCCGGGAGCACGAGTGCCGCGCCCTTGCCGCCGAGCTCCAGGCTCACCGGGCGCAGCAGCTCCCCGCACAGCGAGGCGATGCGCCGGCCGGCCGCGGTGCTGCCGGTGAACGAGATCTTGTCGACGCCCGGGTGGGTCACCAGGTACTCGCTGACGTCCCGGTCGGCCGGGACGACATTGAGCACACCGGGTGGCAGGTCGGCGTCCGCGGCGGCGTCGGCGAGGATCTGCAGGGACAGCGGGGCGTCCGGCGCCGGCTTGAGCACGACGGTGCAGCCGGCGAGCAGCGCCGGGCCCAGCTTGAGCGCGCTCAGGTAGAGCGGCACGTTCCAGGCCACGATCGCGCCCACGACCCCCACCGGGCGCCGCCGCACGACGGTCGGCCCGAGCATTCCCGCCCTGGTCTCGGTGAAGGCGATCTCGGGGGCGAGCCCGGCGTAGTAGTCCAGCGTCATCGTCGCCATCAGCACCTGCGCCAGCCGGGCGGCGGCGACGGGGGTGCCGTTCTCCTGGCTGATCGTGACGGCGAGTTCCTCGGAGCGCGCCTGCAGCGCCTTCGACAGCCGGCCCAGTGCCGCGCCGCGCTCGGCCGGGTCCAGCCGGGGCCACGGCCCGGAGTCGAAGGCGGCGCGGGCGGCGGCGACGGCCCGGTCGATGTCCGCGCGCTGCCCCACCGGCACCGAGCCGACGACCTCCTCGCTGCCGGCGGAGATCACCTCGAACACCTCGGTGCCGGCCGGGGCGGTCCAGCGCCCGTCGATGTAGAGCTCGTTACGCGCGCTCACCGCTCTCCTCCACTTCGTGGTCTTCTTTGACGTCTTCGGTCGGCGCCGGCGACCCGGCCTGAGCGGCCGGCGACCCGGCCTGAGCGGCCGGTGGCTCCGCGCCCGGTAGCTCCGCGGCCGGTGGCTCCGCGGCCAGGCGGTCGAGGTACTGCTGGCGGAGCGGGACCTTGTAGAGCTTTCCCGTCGGCAGCCGCGGCAGCTCCGCCGCGAAGTCGACGACCCGCGGCACCTTCGGCCCGGCGAGGTGCGCCCGGACATGGGCGCGCAGCTGTTCGGCCAGCTCCGGTGTCGGCTCCGCCCCCGCGACGGGCTGGACGACCGCCTGCACGTACTCGCCCATCTCCGGGTCGGGCAACCCGAAGACGGCCACGTCCTCGACGTCCGGGTGGATCGTGAGGCAGGCCTCGATCTCCGCCGGGTAGATGTTCACCCCACCCGAGATGATGGTGAACGCGCTGCGGTCGGTGAGGTAGAGGTATCCGTCCTCGTCGACGTAGCCCATGTCCCCCAGCGACAGCCAGTTGGCGTGCTCGGGGTGGCGGGCCGACAGCGTCTTCTCCGCGTCGTTGTGGTACTCGAACACGGTGTCCTCGCGTTCGAAGTAGATCGAGCCCGTCTCACCGACGGGCAGCTCGGCGCCGTCCGGGCCGCAGACACGGATCCTGCCCAGTGACGCCCGGCCGACCGACCCGGGGCGTTCGAGCCACTCCGCCGACGAGATCACCGTCATGCCGGCGCCCTCGGTGCCGGAGTAGTACTCGGTCACGATCGGGCCGAACCAGTCGATGATCTGCCGCTTCACCGGCACCGGGCACGGCGCTCCGGCGTGCAGGACCCGCTGCAGGCTGGAAAGGTCGTAGCGCCGGCGGATCTCCTCCGGGAGCTTCAGCAGCCGGACGAACATCGTCGGCACCGCCTGCAGGTGGGTGACCCGCTCCCGCTCGATCACCTCGAGCATCTCCCGGGCGTCGAACTTCTCCATGATCACCACGGTGGCGCCCAGCTCGTGTGCTCCGCGCACCCAGCCCAGCGGGGCCGCGTGGTAGAGCGGCGCCGGGCACAGATACACCGAGCGCTCGTTCATGCCGGCGAGGCTGCGGCACATCCGCGCGCCCTTCGCCACGATGGGCACGCTGCCGTCCAGCTCCTGCAGCGGCCGCTTGATCCCCTTCGGCCGCCCCGTCGTGCCCGAGGAGTAGAGCATCAGCTCGCCCAGCACCGGCCGCGCGGGGCTCTCGGCGGGCACCGCGGCGATCGCGGCCTCGTAGGCCTCGAACCCGTCGGCGCCGCCGCCGTCGGCGCCCTCCCGGACGCCGTCAATCATCAGACGGGTGGCGCAGCCCGGCACCTCACGTGCCGCGGGAACCGCGGTCGCGGCGAGCGTCGCCGTCGTCACCAGCGCGCAGGCTCCCGAGTCGCGCAGGATGTAGGCGATCTCCTCGGCGGTCCCATAGCGGTTGATAGCCGTCAGGTACAGGCCCGAGCGCACCGCCGCCCACAGCACCTCCATGAACCGCGGATGGTTCTCCGCCAGCAGCGCGACGACGTCGCCGGCGACCAGCCCTCGGTCACTCAGGAGCCGGGCCAGTCGGGCGGACCGCTCGTTGAGGGCGCCATAGGTGATGACCTGCCGACCGCGAGCCATGACCAGCGCGGGCCGGTCCGGATCGTAGGTCGCGTAGCCGCTGGGATCTGCCACGTAGCCGCTGGGCTGCATATGTCCTCGTGTCCTCCAGCCTCACCGGCGAGGTGCTGGTCCCCCGACCGTGATGGACGTGGACGGCGTGGGAATGGGATGTTCGGTCTCTGGTCGGTGCGTCGGGGCAGCGCCACGAAAGATCGGTCCGCCGCCGCGGGAGCGAGCGTAACGCACCTTGATATCGATGTCGACATCGAGACCGGTTGGCGGCTATCGTGAGCCCGGTCCGGCCCGCACCACAGCCGGCCCGCACCACATTTCCAGCCCGCACCACATATCCAGCCCGCACCACATCGCCGCACGACCCGACCGCCGCACGACCCGATCGCCACACGAGCCGCACGACCCGATCGCCGCAAGTCCCGGCATCACGTCGCCGCCGCACGTCCCGGCATCACGTCACGGCATCACGTCACGGAAGGTGTCCAAGGTGGCTTCCGCGCACCCGTCCCCCGCCGCTCCGGTCGCTCACGACCGGCCCTGGCCGCTCGACCTCGGCGTGATCGACACCCTGGTAGGGCTCCCCCAGGACCCGGCCGCGCTGTACCGGCAGATCCGCTCGGTGCTGCGCGACAAGGAGTCGCGCGAGGACTTCGTGATGCCCGCGTCGTACATGTTCCACGACGTGCCGACCACCCACGAGGCGCAGGACGCGGACCCGGTGGCCCTCGTGCTCGGCGAGATGGACCGCCACGGCCTCGACGTCGCGCTGATCAGCCTGAGCGCGAACACCGAGGTCGCCCAGCGCGCGCTCACCGAACACCCGGGCCGGTTCGTCGCCTCGTGGACCTGCGACCCGAACCAGGGCATGGCGGGGCTGCGCACCCTCGTCCGCATGCACGAGGAATGGGGTGTCCGCGCCGTCTCGCTGTTCCCGCACGGGGTCTCCCCGCAGGTCGCCATCGACGCGCCGCAGATGTACCCGATCTACGCCAAGTGCGTCGAGCTGGAGATCCCCGTCTTCGTCTCGGTCGGGATCGCCGGCCCCCGGGTCCCGTCCATGGTGCAGCGGGTCGAGCTCATCGACCAGGTGATGTACGACTTCCCCGAGCTCGTCTTCGTGATGCGCCACGGCGCCGAGCCGTGGACGGACCTCGCGGTGAAGCTGATGCTCAAATGGCCGAACCTCTACTACTCGACCAGCGCCTTCTCGCCGCGCTACTACCCGGCGAACATCATCGACTACGCCAACACCCGCGGCGCAGACAAAATCATCTACGGCGGCTACTTCCCGATGGGGCTGAGCCTCGACCGGATCATGACGGAGCTGGCCCAGGTCCCCCTCAAGGCGGAGGTGTGGCCGAAGTTCCTGCGCGAGAACGCCGCCCGCGTTCTCGGCCTCGGCGACACCGACAGGAAGACCCCGTGAACCTCGCCTTCTCCGACGAGCAGAACGAGCTGCGCCGGACGGTCCGCGACTTCCTCGACAAGAACTCGCCGGAGACCGAGGTCCGGCGCCTCATGGAGACGTCCGAGGGCTACGACCCGGACGTCTGGCACCAGCTCGCCGCCGAGCTGGGCATCGCGGGGCTGGCACTGCCCGAGGAGTACGGCGGCGCGGGCTGCGGATTCGTCGAGCTGGGCATCGTCCTGGAGGAGGCGGGGCGTGCGCTGCTGTGCGCGCCGCTGCTGTCGACCGTGGTCCTCGCCGCCTCCACCCTGCTCGAGCTGGGTGACGCGGGCGCCTGCGCCGACTACCTGCCCGGCATCGCCGACGGGACGACGCTGGCCACCCTCGCGCTCACCGAGTCCACCGGCCGCTGGGACGACCCCCACGCCATCACCTGCGCCGCGTCCCCGTCCCCGAGCGCGGGCTCGGGCTCGGGCTCGGGCGGCTGGACCGTCTCGGGCCGCAAGTCGTTCGTGCCCGACGGGCAGACCGCCGCGCTGCTGCTCGTCGTGGCCCGCACCGACGCCGGCCTGAGCGTGTTCGCGGTCGCCGCCGACGCCCCGGGGGTGCGGCGCGAACCCCGCGCGACGCTCGACCAGACCCGCCGGCAGGCCGACCTCACCTTCACCGCAGCCCCCGCCCGCCTGATCGGCACCGACGGCGCGGCCTGGCCGGCCCTGGAGCGCGTGCTCGACCTCGCCGCGATCGCCGTCGCCACCGAACAGGTCGGCGCCGCGTCGCGGGTGCTGGACATGGCCGTCGACTACGCGAAGACCCGAGTCCAGTTCGGCCGGCCGATCGGCGCGTTCCAGGCCATCAAACACAAGCTCGCCGACCTGCACCTGGCCGTCGAGTCGGCGCGTTCGGCCGCCTACCACGGCCTGTGGGCCGCGGCCGAGAGCCCGCTCGAGCTGCCGGCGGCGGCCAGCCTCGCCAAGGCCTGCTGCGGCGACGCGTTCGTCACCGCCGCCACCGAGAACATCCAGGTGCACGGCGGCATCGGCTTCACCTGGGAGCACCCGGCCCACCTCTACCTGAAGCGGGCCCACAGCTCCCGTCAGCTGTTCGGCAACGCGGCGCAGCACCGCCAGCGCCTCGCCCAGGTGCTGCTCGCCGAACTCCCCGCCTGACGCACCCCACCATCCTTCTCGTAGCCGAACCCTCATGAATCCCAGCGGAGGCGCAGACCCGATGCCGAACCCAGCCGCCCCGGTGTCCGACCGGCCCGCCGAGGGGCGGTCGGAGTTCCAGGCCCGTGTCCACGAGTGGTTCGCCGCCAACGCGCCACGCAAGGGCTCACCGGAGGACTTCTCCGCGGTGCACATCGTCAGCGCCGCCACCGCCGAGGAGTACCGCGCGCAGGAACAGCACGCGATCTCCGTGACCCGCGCGTGGCAGCGCAGGCTCTTCGACGCCGGCCTCGCCGGCCGCTCGTGGCGGCCCGAGTACGGCGGGCACGGCGCACCCGACTGGCAGGACGAGGTCGTCATCGAGGAGCAGGCCCGCTGGGGCGTGTCGACGAAGATGTTCGCCGTCGGCCTGGAGATGGTGCCCGCGGTGCTGTTCGGGCACGGCACGCACGAGCAGCGCGCCACCTTCCTGCCGCCGATTCTGCGCGGCGAGCACAGCTGGTGCCAGCTGCTGTCCGAGCCGGGCGCCGGCTCCGACCTCGCCAACGTGCAGACCCGGGCGACCCCGGTCGACGGCGGCGGCTGGTCCGTCACCGGCCAGAAGGTGTGGACGTCCAACGCCGGGTGCAGCGAGTACGCGCTGCTCATCGCGCGCACCGGCAGCCGGGAGGAGGGCCGTGCGGGCCTGTCCTGCTTCCTGCTGGACATGGCGCAGCCCGGTGTCGACATCCGGCCGCTGCGGCAGATGTCCGGGGCCTACCACTTCAACGAGGTGTTCCTCGACGACGCCCACGTGCCGGAGAACGGTCTCATCGGCGCCCCCGGCGAGGGCTGGGCCGTGCTGCGCACGATGCTCGCGAGCGAACGCGCCGCGATCGGCGGCGGCACCAGCGCCCGCTCCGCCACCCAGCTCGTCGGCCTGGCCCGCACCCTCGGCTGCGACGGCGACCCGGTCGTGCGGGACCTGCTGGCCCAGGCCGCCATCCGGGAGCGCACCCTCGACCTGCTGCGCGCCCGCATCGCCGCCGGCCACGCCGTCGCCGCCGCCGGCCCGACCACGAAACTGCTGTACTCCGAGCACGCCCGCCTCAGCGCCGACGCCGCGACCACCATCCTCGGGATGGCCGCGACCGTCGTCGACGACGAGGTCTCCGCCCCGTGGATCGAACGGCTGCTGTTCGCCCCCGGCCTGCGCCTGGGCGGCGGCACCGACGAGATCCAGCGCAACGCCATCGCCGAACGAGGCCTCGGCCTCCCCCGCTGAGCGGCCGCAGGCACCTCGTTCGATCGACGGAGACTGGCGCGGTGCCGCCGGATCGTCCGCGCCGTCGCAGAGAGCCCGCCCCGCTGGTTACGCCCGGACCAGGGTGACGGTGCGTCCAGCGGGGCTCGTCGCGGTGGTGATGACCGTGCGCTCGACGATGTCCTCGGCGTTCGGACGCTGATCGAAGATGACGAGAACGCCGGTGGCCAGGCCCAGGCGGTCGAGGTAGCGGTCGAGTTGACCCAGACCCGCGCGCAGCGGGTCGGCCCGGCCCTCGCGCCACACCTTGAGCTCAAGAGCCTCCCGCTGGAGGCGGCGGGTGCCGTCCTCGGCGGTGTGTGGCCAGCGGATCAGCAGGTCCGTACGCCCGGTGCCGACGCCGTACTCCCGGTCGACGTAGCCACCGCCGTTCACGACCCGCTGCAGAAAACCCATGAGCACCAGCTGGGGCGCCGCCTCGTGGTAGTAGTCACGAGAGGTGAGGAACTCGCCGTGCTCCATCCAGAATTCGGTGAACTCGCTGATCATTTTCGGCAGGTCGAAGGTGCCGTCGGGGCGCACGAACGACCGCGGGTCCGCGGTCACGCTTTCCTGGCGCGAGCAAGGATGAGCCGCTCCTTGGCCTGCTCCACATGGTCTGTGGTGATCGGCTCGACGGGTGGGACTCCGATCTCCTCGACGATCTCACGGGCGAGCGCGTTGACCAGCCACGGCTGGCCGGCGGTGAGCTCGACTGCCCGATCGACGGCGGCCGACGTGAACTCCCGGCCGGTCTCGGAAGTGTGCTGCGCGTAGAGATCCCGCACCTCGTTCGCGGTGAAGTCCCCCAGCCGCAGCGACTCCAGCTTGATGTTGAACGGGCTGGACGTCCCCAGCCGCGACGGATCCCCACCAGACGCGGCTTTGTAGTCGCGGACGTCGCGCAGCCCGCGCAGGGCGACCGAGGCGGGAAAGCTGTCAGGACGTCCACGGAAACCATCTCGGAGCTGGCTGAGCACGCTGATCAGAGTCAGCCCGCGCAGAGAGTCGATCTCGTCGAAGAACAGCACCAGCGGCCGCGGGCAGGCCTGCGCCCACGCTGTCAGGGCCGCTACGAGCAGGGCTCCTTCCGCGGCCTCGGGCCAGGCCGGAGGCCGCAGCGGGAGCGGCAGTGCTCGATCGGCCTCCGCCCGGATTCGTTCCAGGACCGCACGGGTCGCCGCGCTGATGTCGTCCTCCCACGCCCGCCCGGCCTCGCAGGAGAACAGCAGCGCGGCCTACCGGCCGGTCGCGGTCAGCTCACGGGCGAGCGCTTCCAGCGTCGTCGTCTTGCCCCGTTCGTCCGACGACGCCTGACAGAGTCCTACCGCAGGACGGTCGCGGTGAGGGTGTCGACGATCCAGTGTTCCCACCGGTCCGGCGTCCAGCCACAGTCGGCGAGCAGGTGGAACACCTCGACGCTGTTCAGGGCGAAGAAGATGTCGGTGGCCTCGTCCACGGTCAGTCCTTCGCGTAGGCCCTGCTTGGCGGCGAGCTGTTCGGCGAGGACGCGCATGGCGGTGAGGCGTTGCCGCTGGTTGGCCTCCCACTGATCGGCCATGTCCGGATCGGTACCGGCGGCGTCGCGGACGATCCGCATGATCGGTGCGATACGAATGAAGATCGCCCGGCTGTTGGCGATCCAGATGGCCAGGGCCCTGCGGGCGTCGGGCTCCTCGCGCATCCGTTCCAGCCAGGGCCGCTCCAGCACCGCGGCGGGCTCGTCGTCGCCGGCCGCGAGGATGTCCACGCCCTCTTTGAGCACGGTGCGTTTGTTGCCGAAGTGGAAGTAGACGGTCTGGACCGCCACACCGGCCTGGGCGGCGATCTCGTCCAACCGGGTGGCCGCGTATCCCTGCCGCAGGAACAGGTCCAGGCCCGCTTCGACGATCCGTCGCCGGGTGGCGCGGGCCTGCTCCCCGCGGCGCGCGCCGCGCTTCGCCACGCTCTTGACATCGTCCGCCACGCGCTGCACTCTACGCTGGACGAAACATTAGAGCTGACTCTAGAGTTCGGTCGCAGACATCTTGGAGGGGATCTGCATGGGTACCGACGTGGGCCAACTACGCGGGTTTCATCACGTGAAACTCCCGGTCGCGGACATTGCGCGCAGCCGCGCCTGGTATCAGCGGGTGCTCGGCTTCGAGGTCGCGCTGGAGTTCGTCGAGGACGGCGTACTGATGGGCCTCGCGCTGCGCGACCCGTCCGGCACGGTGGAGCTGGCCATCCGGGCCGACGCGACACGGGCCGCCGCGCTCGCCGGGTTCGACCCGATCGCCCTCGGCGTGCCCGACGGGGCCTGCCTGCGGACCTGGGAGCAACGCCTTGACGACCTCGGTGAGCCGCACGGCGGGGTGGTCACCGGCCGCAGCGGATCGGTTCTCATCGGCCTGCACGACCCGGACGGCATCGAGATCCGCCTCTACACAGAGCACAACCACGAAGCAGGGAACCCGCGATGAGTTCCGCCCCGCACAGCCACTAGCGGCAGGCAAGACCGCCGAATCACCGGGATCCGGATCGCGGGACGACACTTCAATCCATTTCAGAGGGTGCTGCCATGGTGGACCAGGAACGGGCGATAATGCTGCGACGCACCGAATGGTGGCTGTTTCGTCAGGCGTTACCAAAATTCATTGCGAAGCAGGGGTTCCGCAGCCACACGCTGGCCCGGATGTTCCCCTTCCTGTTCTTTGTCGACGTGGTGACCGCGGAAGAACCGCTCGAGGACTTCCTCGGAGCCGACTGGCGCGTCACGCTGGCTTTCTCCGTACTCCTGTCGACCGCGCTGTGGCTGTTCGTGACCCGTATCGGGCGTCGCCCGCCGCCCCCTGTACCGACCTGGCTGGCAGTCATTCTGGTGAGTGCATACTTCCTGGCAGCCCCACTGGCGGCCACGGTTTACGCCGCCGCCCGGCCCGAGGAGTTCCAGTCCGGCGACCTCACTGGGATCGTGATCGTTGAGCTCGTCATCCTGGCTGTGGCGTTCGGGGTGGCGAACATCTCCACCCGGTACGGGCTGGTGGCGCTGTTCATGCATGCGCTCCGGCACGTGGCCGGCGATCTTCGCAACAGCTTCGGCCTGCTGGGACACGCCCTGCCGGCCGTGCTGTTCCTGACGGCCTTCCTCTTCTTCACCTCCGATATATGGGGGCTGACCCAGCATCTGTCTCGCTGGCGCCTCGGCTTCCTGTTCGTCCTGTTCGCGGCGGTGATCGTGCTTGCCATCCGTGCCCGGTTGCGCGAGGAGCTGGACAATCTGCAGACTTCCATGTCAACCCCGGAGCTGGAGCGGGCGTGCCACGGCACACCTCTTGAACCGGTCGCGGCAGAGCTGGCGCCGTTGGCGCAGGTGACCCGCCTCCAGCGGGCCGAAGTGCGAAACATTCTGCTGGTTCTGGCCTCCCGCCAGCTGATCCGGGCCACCGTGGTCGGCGTGGGCGTGTTTCTGTTCTTCGGGCTTCTCGGCCTGATCACGATCACCAGCCCCACCGCCAGGAGCTGGATCGGTGCGGCGCCCCGGGACCTCCTGCCCGGCATATCGGTGGAGACCGTCAAAGTGTCCGCCCTGCTCGCCGGCTTCAGTGTCATGTACTTCGCGGTCTCGTCGATGACCGACGGCGAGTACCGGCAGCGGTATTTCAACTCCGTCCTCAAGGAGATCAGCCGGGTTCTGGCCGTTCGTGCGGTCTATCTGAAGCTGCGGGAGACGACGCCCGGCCCCGCAGCGGACGACGCCGACGTGAGCGCTCCTCCGGCCCCGGAACCGCGATCGCCTGACGTCCTCTCCGCGTGACGACTCCCTTGCCAAATTCGGTCACGCGGAGGGCGTGAAGGTCAGGGCGCCAGCCCGGGCTCGAACAGACTGGCAACGGAGTCGTCACGAGTGTGTGCACGTCCGTGTTGCCGCGCTCTCCGAGGCTTTCGCGTGGTTCAGCGTTGCGATCACGGTGAAGGTGGCACGCGACTACCGGTACCGCCGCGCCACTGCGGTGAAGGCCTCCTTGGGCTCCCACTCCATGTCGGGGTAGGTACGCCCTTGGCGCCCTTCGAGGAGTTTGACGATGCCAAGGCTGGCGCGGTCCAGGTCGTCGCGGGGGTCGCCATCGGGGCGGTAGGGGAAGCCAGCCAGGGCGAAGAGATAGACGAATGCGCTGTCCACACCCTCGGTGTCGAAGATTTCCAGTAGTTCGTCGAGGTACGCGGCCTGGCCGGCCTCGTCGCGTTCGTACATCCCGTTCAGCCGCACCGGGGCCCCGGTGTGCGGGTCGTGTTCGACCACTTCCAGTACCCGCCCGCCCCGGTCCCCCGCGCCGCGGTAGGCCGCGGTGCCAAAGCCGGTCAGGGCCAGCGGCTTCGGGCCCCGCGCCAGGGCACGCACCCCCTCCCGGAATCGGTCGGCGACCTCCGCGGAGCGGATCAGCTCGAATGTCCTGAAGTCGAAGGGGGCCCAGTCGACCTGCTCGAACTGGATGGACGCGTAGGTCAGCTTTCCCTGGAAGCGCTCGCGGATCGCTGCCGCGGCGTCGCGCAGGAAGGCGTTGATGCGCACGCCGAGCTCGCACATCGCGTGCGCTCGCCGCTCGGGATCGCTTATGAGCTGCGTGACCCGCTCCTCCGGGCTGTCGCCCGGCAGGAAGCCGCGGTTCATCACACTCAGCTCCACACCGGCGACGAACACGACTGTGGCGCCCTGCTTCCGTAGCCGCTCGGCGCGTTCGGCGCAGTCGCGGAAGAGCGCGAGGATCTGCTGTGGGTCCAGCTCCAGGGGATAGGGCGAGAACCAGACCTCCAGGCCGAGCTCGGCGGCGCAGCCGGCGGCCAGCTCCAGGCGGCCCGGGTCGCCGCCGATGATCTGGACCGCGTTGCAGTGCAGGTCGTCGCGGATCACGGTGAGTTCGCGTCGCACGACCACGGGGTCGAGGTGCTCGCGGGAGATCCGGCCGTGTGTGACGAGTCCGGTGTCGTAGGTCATTCCTCTGGCTCGCATGGCGTCATCCCTTCCATCGGTCGCGGTGGAGCCGAGACTCGCAGAAAAAATGCGCGCACGCAAATTTGCGTACGCGCAGTCATCTGTGGAAGGCTGGCATCGTGACAACACCACCGGGACTGCGAGAGCGGAAGAAGCAGGCCACGCGCGAGGCGCTGCGCGAGGCGGCCCTGCGCCTGGCCGTGGAGCGCGGACCGGACGGAGTGCGCGTTGAGGACATCGCCGAAGCGGCCGGGGTCTCGCCCCGCACGTACAACAACTACTTCGCCAGCCGCGAGCAGGCGATCGTCGCCGCCGTCACGGCGGACCGGGAGGCACGGATCGCTGCGGCGGTGGCGGCCCGGCCCGCCGAGGTGCACCTGGCCGCCGCGGTCACCGAGGCGGTGGTCGAGCAGTACACGAACACCCGCGAGGACGAACATGCGGCACTGCTGCTGATCACCACCCGGACCGCGCTGCGTGAGGCGTTCCTCGACACCACCACCGGCATCGAGGCCCCTCTTACGACTGTGATCACTGAGCGCCTCGGCGACGCCGAGGCACGCACCGCCCGCGTTCTTGCGGCGAGCGTGGCCACGGCCGTACGCATCGCGCTCGACGAGTGGCTTCAGGGCTCAGGCACGGCAGGCGCCGGCGCCACAGGACTGCTCATACCCTCCGGCTCGCTGCCCGACCTGCTCCGCAGTGCGCTGGCCCCACTCGCGCCCGCTTTCGACGCCGCCGAGAGCGCCACCCGGTCGTCATCGCCCTGACGTCCGGCGCGCTCGCCACGCCGCGCCCGGGCCCGCAGGTGCGCGAGAACGGTCGGCCAGTCCGGGTCGGCGCGCGGGCCGCCAGCCCCCGATCTCTGCCCGGAGCCAGGACGGCCAGCGGGCCGCTTCCTGCTTTTCTTCGTCCCGACACCCATCCATTACATGTCTATTCGCCGGATGCGCATTCAGCTCGACATCACGAAGAGCCGGACCATATATAATCCGTGTACGGCCTACTAGCGATCAAGAACAAGGAGAAAGTGTGCGGCATTTATGACGGCGACAGGTTGGCTCGAGGGCCGGGGCAGCCAGTCCCTCGGACGCATCCGCACCGGTGGACGATCGTCACCGCCACGGTCGGACTGACCACCTGACCGCGGGTACCTGTTCGAACAGCGTCTGGCGGGACAACGGCGGCCTGCTCCACGGAGGCCACGTCAGCTGAGGGTCGGACCGCCGTGACGTGCTCGGCCAGAAACGACGCGAGACCGATCGCCGCGTCCGCGACGGGCCGACCTCGCCGGGGTTCACCGGGCGTCGTACTCCCGGCGGGCGGCCCTGATGTCGTCGGTGTGCCCCAGGACCCAGTTCATCAGCGGCCAGGTGCTGTCCAACAGGTCACGTCCCAGCGGAGTGAGGGCATAGTCCACCCGAGGCGGCACCGCCGCGTGCACGGTCCGGTCGACGAATCCGTCCCGTTCCAGGCCACGCAGCGCCGCGGTCAGCATTCGCTGACTGATACCCGGAATGTCCCGGCGCAGCTCGGAGAATCGCCGCGGGCTGTCGGCAAGCTTGTGCACGACCGCTATCGACCACTTGTCACCGATGCGGTCCAGTACCTCCCGCACATGGCAGGCATCCTCGCCACGAGCGGCCAGGACGGCCGCGATCCGCTGGTGGTCGGTCTCGTCGGCGGCGCCAGTCGTCACAGTTCCCTCCAGGTAACCAAGGCAGAAAAAAGTGCCGTCTTCCGGAGCAGCCTGGTCGCTATCAAGAATATGACGAGCCCCACCCGGAACGCCGACCCACCCACAGAAAGATCAGACATGACTGTCGAAGCACCGGCCCTCGACGAGGCCTTTTCCGTACCCGCCGACGAGGCGGCCCTGAACCGCGCGGCCACCGCGCTGCGGGACAACGGCTTCGTCGTCCACATCGTCGACACCGCCGCCGACGCCCGGACCCTGCTCGGCCAGCTCCTCCCCCGCGACCGCGAGATCTTCACCGCGTCCAGCCAGACACTGGAGCTCTCAGGGATCACCGCGGACATCGACACCTCGGGTGACTACGTCTCCGTTCGCGCCCAGGCCGGCCCACCCTCCACGGACGACGTATGGAAGACGATCCGGCTCGGAGCCACCCCGGACGTCGTCGTCGGCAGCGTCCACGCGGTGACCGAGGACGGACGCCTGCTCGTCGCCTCCGCCAGCGGCAGCCAGTTCGCTCCCTACGCCTCCGGAGCCAAGCTCGCCTACTGGGTCGTCGGCGCGCAGAAAATCGTCGCGGACCTCGAGACCGGACTGCGCCGGTTGCGCACCTACAGCCTGCCCCGCGAAGACCAGCGGCTGCGGGAACAATACAACCAGGGCTCGTTCATCGGCCGCATCCTGATCCTCGAGCGCGAGGCGTTCCCGGAGCGCGGCACGGTGGTCCTGGTCCGCGAGGTCATCGGCTACTGACAGCCACTCCCGCCACCTACGGGCCCCGTTCCCCGAAATCATTTCGTCGGCCAGGGAACCCTTTTCCAGAGTCGAATACCGACCACACCGGACGTCGTACCCGACAGGAACTCCGTAACCTCGTCGGCGACGGCGCCGAGCCTGGCAGAACCGCTGACCGGGCAGCTGCCTGCGTACGCCGGTGACTGTGCTACGAGGCTCGCGCGGTTTGGGATGTCCCCGCCAGGGCGGTGCTCAGCAGGCCGGCCACCTCGATGAGCCGGCTGCCGAGCTCGGCGATGCGGGCACCCGACAACGGCGCCGGCAGGCAGGTCAGGCCGAGCAACAGGACGGGCTGGGCCCCCGGGCCGGGTACCGCGATGTTGATCGAGGTCGTGTCGTACTCACGGCTGAGCTCGAGATCCTGGACCAGGTAGTGGTCATCGCCAGTCAGTTCCTCCGTGAGCCGCTCCAACAGCCCGGGCAGGCCGAGGCGGCTGGCGAGGCGACGCAGTTGTTCGGTGGGCGCGGGTGCCAGCTCGACGGCGTAGCCCCGCGCCCGGACCGAGGCCAACGCCGCGGCGTAGTACTCGCGGTGCGCGGCCGGCGCCTGCGCCAGCCAGCGGTCGGTGTCGTCGCCGGCGAGGACGGCGGTCCCGAACGGTGGACGGAGCGGGACCGTGGAGCCGACCCGCAGGCCCCCGGCCGCGGCCCGCGGATGGCGAACCTCGTCGACGACGGTCATCTGATCTCGGCCGATGGTCAGCACCAGGCAGTTCGCACCGGCGGCGGCGCTGAGCTCTGCCATGGCGGGCCGGGCGAAGGCGAGCGCGGGAAACCCGTCGTCGGCCGCCCGGCCGACCGCGACCAGACCCGGGCCGAGGCAGTAGCGCTTGCGGACCGGGTCACGCAGCAGCCAGCCTGCCGAGGTGAGGGCGCTGAGCATCGAGTGGCAGGTGGACTTGTTCACGCCGAGGCCGCGGGTGACGTCCGCCAGGGTCACGCCCTCGGTCGGACGCAGCGCGATCAGCTCGATGAGCGCCACGACTCTGTCTGTCTGCGGCGAGGGACGGGCCATGGCGGTACTTTTGCGTGCATGGTTGCATAGTGCAACCCTTGTGGTGCATGTCTCAACCATGCGAGTCTGCCGCCATGCACGATCTGGTGATCCATGAATCCTGAGTCCTCTCACCTCCATGGGCGCACAGGCACCGCGGCCGGGCTGCTCGACGGGCCGGCCGGCACCGTCCGCACCTACTGCCGGCTCTGCGAGGCCGGCTGCGGAACGGTCGCCACGGTCGAGCGCGGCCACCTCGTCCGTCTCCGTCCGGACCACGATCACGTTGTCACCCGCGGCGCCGCGTGCAACAAGGGACTTCGCGCCATCGACCTGCACCGCGACCCGGACCGGCTGCGGGTACCACTACGCAGGGAAGGCGACCGCTTCGTCCCCGTCTCGTGGGACGAAGCCCTGGCGGAGATCGCCGCGCGGATGCGGGACGCCATGTCCGAGCACGGCCCGAGGGCGGCGGGCATCTACATCGGGAACCCGGTCGCGTTCAACGCCCTGGGCAGCGCGGCCTCGGGGCACTTCGCGGGCGCGCTGGGGACGGACCGGGTCTTCTCCGCCGCCACTCAGGACTGTTCCAACAAGTACGCGGTCGCCGAGCTGCTCTACGGCTCGCCCAGCGCGAACCCGATCCCCGATCTCAGGCGCACCGAGCTGCTTCTCGTGATCGGCTCGAACCCGCGGGTCAGCAAGTCGTCTTTCATCAGCGTCGCCAACCCGGTCGTGGAGCTGCGGCGAATTCGCGACCGCGGCGGCCGGGTCGTGTTCGTGAACCCCGTCGACGTCGAACCGGACATCGGCCCGACGTTGCAGATCCGGCCGGACAGCGACCCGTACCTGCTCGCCGCGATCCTGCATGAGATCCACCGCACGGTGGGTTTCCGGACGGGTGCCGCGCAGGGGGCGGTCACCGGTGCCGAGCAGGTCGCCGCGTTCGTCGCCCCGTACTCACCCGACGCGGTGGCCGACGTCGTGGGCCTTCCCGCCGAGGTCATCGCACAGCTCGCCCGGGACTTCGCGGCCGCCGGGTCCGCGGCGATCCATGTGTCCACCGGCCTGAACATGGGCCGCCAAGGTGCTCTCGCCTACTGGCTCGTCCAGATGCTTCTCCTGCTGACGGGAAACCTCGACCGGCCCGGCGGGAACTACTTCCCCGCCCGTGGGATCGGGGCACGCTTCGGACCCGTCGACCGGACCGCGGCCTCGTTCCGCACGACCGAATGGGGTGACTTCCGGCGCGCGATGGGTCTGCTTCCCGCCGCCCTGCTCCCCGAGTTCATCGGCGCGGACGAGGAGCCGTTGCGGGCGCTGGTCGTCGTGGCGGGAAACCCGGCGCTCAGCGTCGGCGGCGGCCCCCAGCTCACGGAGTCACTGAGGTCGCTGGACCTGCTCGTCACGATCGACCTCTACCGCAACGCCACCGGTGAGCTCGCCGATTTCGTGCTCCCGGCCACCGACCAGTTCGAGCGACCGGATCTCAACACCTTCGTCCAGGGCATTCAGGTGGAGCCCTACCTGCAGTGGACGCCGGCCGTGGTCGAGGCGGACGCGCAGCAGCGCGAGGAGTGGCGCATCCTCGGCCAGCTGCTGCAGGCGATGGGCCGCACCCCCCTGCTCGACCCGGCCGCGACCGATGCCCTGCCCCTGCTGTTCGACCGGGCGCTCGCCCCGAAGGGCCTCGACGTGCCCGCGCTGCGCACGGCGGGTGGAGTCGTGCCGTTGCATGAGGACGGCGCCGAACGCTCCCGGGAACGGCTGGGGGTCGACGGCCCGCTCGAATGCGTGCCTGAGGCACTCGGCTCGACTCTCACCCGGGGGCACGCCCTGTTCGAGGAGCTCCAGGCAGAGGATCCCGGGCGCTTCAAACTGGTCACGAGACGAACCCGGGACGCGATGAACTCGGCCATGGGAAACCTGCCGACGAAACGCCCCGGCGACTGGCCGAACCCGCTCTGGATGAACCCGCGGGATGCCGCCGGCCTCGGTCTCACCCCTGGGTCACGGGTCTCGGTCAGCAACGAGTGGGGCGCGCTGGCCGCCGAGGTGCAGTTCGATCCGCGGCTGCGCCCCGGCGTGGTGGCGATGACCCACGGTTTCGGCAATGCGGGCACGACCGGTATGCCGGTGGCCCAGCGGCGTGGCGGTGCGAACGTGAACGTCCTGACACCGCGCGGACCGGGGGCCTTCGATCCCGTGAGCTGCATGTCCCACATCACCGCGATTCCCGTCGACGTGTGCGCCGAGCCGGACGTCGCCCCATCCCCCGCCCGCTAGCCGTCCACCATCCTTCCGCCGGCCGGCACCAAGGAGCTGACCATGCCCGACACCACGGCGCTCGCGACCCCCAAGGAGATCGTCGCCGCGTTCACGGAAGCGATGTACACCCGCGACTGGGAGCGCGCGCGCACGTTCTTCGGCCCGGATTCCGTCTACTGGGACGTGCCCACCGGCCCGACCGTGGCGGCCAGAGGCCCGGAGGACATCATCGCCCGGGCCACGTCGGTCCTCGACGCCCTCGTCTTCTACGGCAACGATCATCTTCGGACGGTGGCCGCCGGGGACACGGTCATGACCGAGCACGCGGAGATCTGGCAGTTCGCCGGTGGGGAGAAGATCGTGCTCCCCTGCGTCTCGGTGCAGGTCGTACGCGACGGTGTGATCGCCATCTGGAAAGACTACTGGGACCTCCAGGCCCTCCTCACGAAGGCGCCCCCGTCCTGGATCGCGAACCTCGGACGTGACCGGTCCTGGCTTTATGACGCCACCGGGGTCCGGTGACGGAACACGGCGACGCCCGCAGCCCTTTCCGTACCGTTGCACCGTACAAGGAGCCGACCATGACCGACGCCCCGTCCGCGACGAGCGCCGAGGCGCTTGTAGCGGAGTTCTGGAAGACACTTTTCGCCCGTGGCTGGGAGCACCTCCACGTCTTCTTCGGCGACGACTCCGTGTACTGGGACGTGCCCGCAGGGCCCGCCCTGGCGGCCAAAGGGCCGAAAGGCATCGTCGCTCGCGCGAAGTCCGTCCTGGACAGCCTCACCGCCTTTGAGAACGATCAGATCAGGATGGTCAGCGAAGGCGACACGGTGATGACGGAGCATCACGAGATCTGGCGCTTCGCCTCGGGCGAGGAAATCGTGCTGCCCTGCCTGTCGGTGCAGGTCGTCCAGGACGGTGTGATCGCCCTCTGGAAGGACTACTGGGATATGCAGACCCTGATGGGCCGCGCGCCCGCGGAATGGCGCGAGGGCCTCGCCAACGGGGACTTCTCCTGGATCGTCGACGCCACCGGCAGCCGCTAAGCCGTGTCCAGCCGATCACGTGCATCGTTCAGGGGCACCAAGTCCTTCCTGACAGCCGGAGCCGCGTTTTCGGTGGACTTCGCCCCTGCAGGTGCGAGGCCGTGTCGAGGGCATCGGGCACCGCGAAGCGCGCAATGCAGCAGCCGGCCAGCCGCCACCCCCTACTGCCGTTTTACCTGTTGCGCAGGCACTTTCGAGACCTGCGGCTCGCGGCGGTCTGGTTGGGAGGACGAACCGCAGGCGGCGGGAGCTCGTACTCGTCAACACTGCGCCGAGGAGATGTCCCCCAGACGATCGACGTTCGGTGGCTACGCTCGTCTACGTTCCTGGTCACGGAGGTGAGCTGCAGCCTGCTCGCGATTTGTCAGATGCGTGAGCAGGTCGGTATGAGTGAAGCGGGTCCCGCAGGTACTGACCGCCACCCAAATGGGGTGGTGCGTCCGAAGGAGCTGCGGTGTCCATGCCTGCCGACTCGGTTGTGGTCCGGGTTCTTGTGGTGGCGCTGTGCGCCACCGTCTCTCTGATCGTCGCCTTGGTGGCCGGCATGCTGGTTCGGCTGGACGGGGCGAGCCTGCCCAGCGCGGTTATGGCCGGCGGTGGGGCATTCGCCGCCGCGATGTTCTTGACGCTCGCCGTGGCCGGGGTGCTAGCGCGAGGACTGTAGCCGACGGGTCTGGCTGGAGGTTCCCCTCTGAGAGGGCCTCGGTACGCGGGTGCTGATCGGGAGTCCCGGGGATTGCTCCTCTCGGCCTGGCCGTGTGGCGACTGGCGCAGGTGTACATCTCCCTCGCGCCGACGGTGCCTGGCACACCACATGTTCAAAAGCCGCCGAGGGTGTCGGCCGGTCGACCAGGTGGTGTGGGTGGCCGCCTCACTAAGCTGGTGGGGTGGTGTTACGCGTGGTCTTGGCCGACGACTCTCTGCTGATGCGTGAGGGTGTGGGCCGGCTCCTGGAGCTTCAGCCCGGCATTACCGTCGTCGGATCGTGTGGCGATCTGGAGGGGCTTTTCGCCATGGTGGAGGCCGAGCGGCCGGACGCTGTGGTGACAGATGTGCGCATGCCGCCGACCGGCACGGACGAGGGCATCCGTGCCGCCTCCCACCTGAGGTCCAGCCATCCCGGGATCGGGGTGGTGGTGCTCTCCCAGTACGCGAGCCCGGAGTATGCGTTGAGCCTGTTCGAAGGAGGCAGCGCGGGCCGGGCGTACCTGCTGAAGGACAGGGTCGGCGAGCCGCAGCACCTGGCCGATGCGGTGCGCGCGGTCGCCGCCGGTCGTTCGGTGGTGGACCCGGTGGTGGTGGAGGCGCTGGTCACGGCCCGGACGTCCACCCGGACATCAGTGCTGGCCTCGCTCAGCCCGCGGGAACGGGAGGTCCTGTCCCAGATCGCGCAGGGAAAGAGCAACGCCGCGGTCGGCGCCTCGATCTTTCTTACTGAGAGGGCTGTGGAGAAACACATCAACACCCTCTTCGCGAAGCTCGGGCTGACCAACGAGCCGGATGTCAACCGGCGTGTGAAGGCTGTCCTCATCTACCTTGCGGAGGAACAGGCCGCCGGGCCCTGAAGCGGCGTCCTGAAACGGCACCGCAGCGGTGGCTCTGTCCTACCGCTGCGCCGAGTCGTGCCAGCACCCTGTACCGGGCCGGACCCGGCCGGCACCATCGGACGCATGGCAGTGAACGGCGAGGGCGGTGCGGTCGCGGTGCTCGTCGTCGACGACCAGGATCTGTTCCGGGGAATTACGTGTGCCCTGGTCGGGATGGTGCCCGGCTGGCGGGTGGTGGCCGAGGCGGCGTCCGGCGAGGAAGGTGTCATCCTCGTCCAGCGGATCCGGCCGGCTGTCGTGCTGATGGACGTCTACCTGCCCGGTATCAACGGGATCGAGGCGACCAGGCGGATCGTCGCAGGCAATCCGACGGTGAATGTCCTGCTCATGTCGAGCTATGCGGCCGACGACCTGCCACCGGGGACTGACGACTGTGGCGCCGCCGGCTACATCCGCAAGGATGAGCTCACGCCTGCGATCCTGCTGGAGCTCCTTCGGAGGTAGCCCGGGGGATGAGGCCGCGCACGATGGTCCCGGCGCCGGGTGCGGAGACCACCTTCAGCGTGCCACCCATCGCCCCCAGCCGGTCCTGCATGTTGACGAAGCCGTGGCCGCCGACGGCTGCCTGGTCGAAGCCGGCGCCGTCGTCGGATACCGAGAACCGGAAATCCTCGCCGTCGGCATCCACCCGCACCTGGACCCGCGCGCCCGGCCCGGCATGCTTGGCGGCATTCTGCAACGCTTCGACACAGCAGAAGTAGAGGGCGGCCTCCACGGCGGACGGATACCGGGCAGTGGTCACCTCCACCGAGCATTCCAGGGGGCAGCGGGCCGCGGCCGCGCGCAACGCGGGGGCGAGGCCGTGGTCGCGCAACAGCGGTGGGTAGATGCCGTGGGCCAGTTCACGCAGCGCCGCGGTGGCCGTCTGCACGTCACGGCGCAGCTCCGCCAGCAGCTGCCCGGTCACGGTCGGGTCGGCGGCGATGATCTGCTCGGCCATGCCGAGCTTCACCGAGACGCCGAAGAGATGCTGCTGGGCACCATCGTGCAGGTCCCGCTCGATCCGCCGGCGGGAGGCGTCGGCGGCGCCGATGATTCGCGCTCGGGATGCCTGCAGCTCGGCGTTACGCTCCTGCAACTGCGCCAGGGACGCCTGCAGGGCCGTGTCCAGGCTGATGTTGTGCAGGGCCAGGCCCACCGGACGGGCGAGTTCGGCGAGGATGCGGTCGTCCTGGGCGGTGAACGGGGGCCCGGTCGGCGGCCGCCGGACCACCAGCAGTCCCAGCAGCTCCCCGAAGTGTGTGACGGGCACCGCTCGCACCAGCTCGACGCCGGCGCCCGCACTGTCGGCGGGCACAGCGACGCCGGAGTGCCCCGGGGCACGTTCGGCCGCACCTGCGCTGGTGGCAGCGCCGGTGCCGGCTGGACCTGTGAGCAGGTCGGGAATCCAGATCGCGAGCCACCTGGTGCCTGCGGCCCGGGCCTGGGCCACCACGGTCCGCTGCCGTTCGCTGAGCTCGATGGTTGCCGGCGGCCGTTCTGGCACCGAGACCGTCCTGGCCAGGATCGCCTCCGTTCCGGTCCACACCTCGGCTCCGGCCAGCCCCATCGTGGCCCGTAACAGCTCGGCGAGCTGGAGCAGCAGCTCGTCCATGGGGACCGCTCTGGTCATCCGGGCGCTGAAGGTGGTGAGCAGTTCCTGCGGGGACGGTCTCACGCTGCGCAGGGCCCGTTCGGCGGCGTCGGCCAGGCGCGCCCGGGCCGGCCAGGCGAGTGCCGCCGTCACCAGGGCTGCCACCAGGGACAGCCCGAGAACGGTCCGCTCGCCGCCGACCGGCCGGTGGCCCAGACCGATCACGATGACCAGGTAGACGATGTCGGCAAGAACGGTCAGCCCGGCGACGACCAATGCCCCGGACAACGCCCGGGGGGCCAGCCCTGCCGTTCGCGGCCAGACGCCTGCGGCGAGACCGAGCGGAAGCGCCAGCGTGCCGGCCAGGGCCGGCAACATCGGCCGTGCCGGGGTGCCGACCAGGAGGAGAAGGGCACCGGCGACACCGGCACAGGCGACCGCGATCAGCCCTCCGGCGGCTGCCCACAACAGCGTCCAGCGCGCCTGCTGATCCGCGCGGGCCGCGCCGACAAAGCCGGTCAGCGCCGCGCAGCCAGCCATCGCCCCGGCAAGGGCACCAGCGGGAGCGGCTGTGTCGAGGCCGGCGGTGGCCAGCGCGGCCGACCAACCGAGCGCGCCGGCGACGAGAAGAGTGCCGATCGCCCGCCGGCCGGTGCTCGCCAGCCTTCCGTGTGGGAGGGCCAGCAGGACCCAGGCCCAGGCGACGACGACCAGTGGGCCCAACGCAGGCATCGCGACGACCGCCGCCTGGAGAGCGGTGACCACGGCGGCGACCCGGGCGAGGCCGGGGCGACCCGCGCGCGCCGCGGCCACGGTCACCGCCAGCCAGCCGGTACTCAGCAGCGCGGCGATCACGCCCGGCGGTTCGGGCCCTCGGACGGCGGCGAGGACGACGGCCGCGACGACGGCCACGGCCGCCCCGCCCTCACTCGGCACGCAGGGCCTCTCCGACGCCGATCCGGGCGGCGCGGCGGGCCGGCAGGGCGGCCAGCAGGCCGCCGATCAGCAGCGTAGCCGGGACGACGAGAGCGAGGGTGAGCTGTGCGACCGGCCGGACGTAGAGGACCGGGATGGTCGACGCCACCGCCCGCCACATCGTCCAGCCCAGCGCGAGTCCCAGCGGCACGCCGAACAGCAGCCCGGTGAGGGTGAGCGTGGTCGCCTGGGCGAGAGGGATCAGTCGGCTCTGCCGCCGGGTGAGCCCGAGCGCGCTCAGCACGGCAATCTCGTGTCGGCGCCGCCGTACCGCGGCCGTCAGCGTGTGGCCGGTGGTGGCGACGGCGAGCAGGGCGAGGAAAACACCGAACGCCAGCGGCAGCCCGCGGACGTTACGAAGCTGTTGGGCCTCCCGGGGAATGTCGGCCGGACCGAGTTTTGCGGTGTTCTGCCCGCCGAGCACCGCCGAGATCCGCTGGGAGACCACCTGGGCGTTCGCGCCGGATCGCAGCGATACGTGGAGCTGGTGGTAGGTGAAGGAACCGCCGGGGAACAGCGCCTGGTAACCGTCCCCCGTGGTCCACGCGCCCTTCGCGTAACTGACCCCCCCGTCGGGCACGAGCGCGACGCCGGTGAGCCGCATCGGCGCCCGTTCCGTTCCGGCGAAGGTGAGCGTGTCACCCACCTGCGCGCCGGTCTCCCGGACGGTCTGCGGGGCCAGCGCGATCTCATCCGGCGCCACCGGCATCCGGCCGGAGAGCGTCACGACCGGTAACAGCCGGCCCGCCACCGCCGGTTGGTGGGCGAAGACGTGGACTGGTAGCCCGTTCACCGTGGCCACACCGACCCGGGTGTCGTTCACCGCGACAACGTCCGGATCAGCTGTGAACGCGTCCATGACCTCCCGCGCTGGCGCGAAGTCCGTTCCGTTGAAGCCGACCCAGCCCTCGATCTGGTACGTACGACCGAACCGCTGGGGGTTGCCCGCGGCATCTGCGACGCCGGTGTGGAACGTGAGCGCGGCGAGCACCCCGAGCACGCCGAGCACGGCGCCGATCAGGGCCGACCGGGCCGGCGCCGCGGCGCGTCCCCGACCGGGCTCGAGGGCGAACCGGGCACCGATGAGGACCGGTACCGGAAGACCCAGCCGGTACACGGCGTCGGCGACCATCGACCGGGGGGGTGTGGCGGCGACCGGTTTCCTGGCGAAGTCCGACCAGGCGGTGAGTGCCGCCGCGACCGTGACGAGGGCCACCGCCATGACCGCGGTCCCGGCGAGCACAGCCAGATCAGCATGCCGTCCCGGGGCGGGCTCGTAGTCGGCCGCGGTGCCGATCGGGAACGCGGCCGAAGCGGCCACCGCGGCCGCGGACGCCGCGACGGCTCCCGCCGCCGCGGCGAGGGCGGGGCCGGCCGCCGCGGCCGCTGTCGCCTGCACCCGGGTCATTCCCAGCATCAGCAGGACCCGTAGCTGGGCGGTGGCCGCCGTCGCATACCGGGCGGCGGCCTGACCCAGCACAACAGCGGAGGCGACCAAGGCGGCGAGCGTGAACATCAGCAGGGCGTTCCGCTCGAAACCGGTGATCCCCTTCGCGTCGCGTGCCTCCTCGACCAGGTTCTGGAACTGGATGTCGTCCTGCTGGCTCAGTTGGGCGAGCCGACGCTGGAAGTCGGGGAGACCGGCCTCGCCCTGGGCGAGGCGAACCGCGGCGAAGTCGACCCGGTGCCCGCCCGCACCGAACAGGTTCGCGCGGTAGGCGTCGGTGAACGACACCGTCGTCATGATCACGCTGTGGTGCGTGAAGTTGTTCACCGCCGGTGAGCGCACCACGCCGACGATCCGCAGCGGCTGGCGCGGACCGCTTGCGGCGTGGAGTGCCTTGCCCGAGAGGAACAGGTCGGTCTCCCCGGGTGTGAACAGCCGGGCGGTGACCGCGTCGCCCACCCTCAGGTGATGGCGCTCGGCGAACGACTCGGTGACCATCGCCTCGCCCACCCGCGTTGGGTCGGCGAGTCGGCCCGCGAGTACCACCGCCCTCTCGACGGTCCGGGTCAGCTCGGCGTCACCGATCGGGTACCAGTAGTCCTCGCCGTCAAGCGTCTCGACCCCCTCGATATTGAGACGGACGTCGACGGTAAGCAGCATGGTGCCGACTGCCTCCACCCCTGGCATCCGGCGCACCCGGTCCCAGTCGAACCCAGGCGTTCTGGGCGCGACCAGCACGGTGGCGGCGAGATTGGAGTCGCGCAGCCGGTCCACCGCCGATCCGCCGCGCCGTGCCCCGGCGGTGGCCGCCATCACCACACCGCAGGACAGCGCCACCAGCAGCGTGAGCACGGCCAGCGACCGCCAGCGCCGTCGCAGATCGAGCCGCAGGAACGCCCACACTGGCATCAACATCACCGCTGCCGACGGGACCATCCTCCTACTCGCGGTCGTCGCCATGTGCTTCGCTCGCACCCGCATCTTCCGCCCGCCCATCGATGATCACACCGTCGCGCATATGGACCAGCCGCCCGGCGCCAGCCGCAACCTCGGCCGAATGCGTGACCATCACGATGGTGTGGCCGTCCATGTGTAACCGGCGGAACAGCTCGAGGATCTCCAGCCCGCCGTCACTGTCGAGCGCGCCCGTGGGCTCGTCGGCTAGCAGCAGGGCGGGTTCGTTCACCAACGCACGCGCGATCGCCAGCCGCTGGCGCTGCCCCCCGGACAGTACTGACGGCAGCTGGTCTGCTCGGTCACCCAGACCGAGCAGGTCCAACAGATCGCGTGCGCGAGCTTCCGCGTCGCGGCGACGCATCCCTGCGATGGCCGCCGGCAACGCGATGTTCTGCATCGCCGACACCCCGTCGATCAGGTTGAAGAACTGGAACACCACGCCGATATGGTGCCGGCGGAACCGGGCCGTCCAGTCCGGATCCCGCCCGCTGATCGTCTCGCCGGCAACCTCAACGGTTCCCTCGTCGGCCGTCTCCAGCCCCGCGACGACGTTGAGCAGCGTGGACTTACCGCAGCCTGACGGACCGATGATCGCGACGAACTCGCCGGCACGGATCTCCAGGTTGACCCCACGCAGCGCACGGACCGGCGCCAGTTCGGCGTCGAAGGTCCGCCGCACCCCACGCAGCCTCAGCACCACAGGGGCGGTGGGCGCGACCGCGGACACGTCCTCGGCTCCGGTAACCGGTGTGAACCTCACGCAACACGGCCAGGGGACGCCAGGCCGCCGGCTTGCCCCGCGCAACATCCTGTCGCGGTTCCTCGTGGCCCGCAGTCAGCGGACCGGCCAGCTTCACCGGCGACAGCATCCCGACGACGATCTCCTGGCCGAGCATCGACCCGTCCGCCGCACCAGCACGCTCTCCCGGACGATCCGGTTCCCCGTGCGGAACACCGTCGACCACCCATGGCGACCATTAAGCTGCAGCGCGATCTTTCCGGCAAGGGTGTCAGGACCCCGGCACTCCGGGTGCCAGCACCCCACAGCTGGGCGGCGGCGAGTGAGGGGCACGCAACCGCAATACGGCCTGTGGCGTGGTGCAGTCAGCGGGGGGCGCCTGTCACGGCCTCCCGGGTTGGGATGTGGGGATTATTGGCACCTTTCAGCGAGTCCCCACCGGTCTTGACGTTTCCCCCGGCTTCTACGAGGTTGCCCGCATTGGCGGCGGCCCGCATGTCGGCGGCGGTTCCGCCTCTCATACCGACCACACCGGCGAGGATGCCACCGATCCCGCTTCCCGGCTTCGTGATGATATTGATCTTGTCGGCGGTTTCGCGGTCGGCCAGGTTTGCAGCCGACCCAACCCGGCCTGCGTAGTCCGCTTGTAGCGGCCTGTCCTGTGGCAGGAGGCCACGGACGAGGTTCGACAGTTCACGACCCTCTTCCTTCGTCATCCCGAACGTTTTCGCCACCTCCCGCTCACGATCAACGCTGCCGACATACTGGACGGTGCCGCCCCTTCCTTCGGTGCGCGCGTAGACGACGTTGGCAATCTGTCGCGCGGTTTCGACCGCCACCGGATCGTTGTTCTCCAGACCCCGCTTCAGACTGTCAATCACGGCGCGTCCCCAAAACCGGGAATCGTCGGTACGGTAACCCTCCTGCTGGGTGCCGTCCTTCCCAGTCGATGATGTCGCGTTCGGTCCGCTCATTCCGCCGGCGGAGGCGTTGTCCGCGGCCGGCGTGGGCCGTGGATCCTTCGAGAGGTCGCCCTCGGGCTGGGTGCCGTCCTTCCCGGCCGATGATGTCGCGTTCGGTCCGCTCATTCCGCCGGCGGAGGCGTTGTCCGCGGCCGCCGTAGCCTGCGGATCCTTCGAGAGTCCGCCCTCCTGCTGGGTGCCGTCCTTCCCCGCTGATGATGTCGCGTTCGGTCCGCTCATTCCGCCGGCGGAGGCGTTGTCCGAAAGCTGCGTGAGCACCGGACGATCGCCCGCGGTGGCCGCGGCCTCGCGACCACTCATCCCGCCGCTCACCGCCCCACCCAGCCGTTGATCGACAGTCGTGACATTCGGTGAGGCGTCTCCGCCGCCCTTCGCGGCAAGGCCACCTTCCCGTTGATGCGATTGCCCGAAGCCGGCCCCGCCGCCGGCGGGTCCCGAGCGGTCAGCCCCGCCGTCGCCGACCCCGGAGCGCGAAAGGCTGCCGTCCCGTTGTGTCGTGTCCGGCCTGGTTGGCTGACCGTCCGCGGGACGGTCGCTGGTGGTTGGATGCTCGTGCGACTGTGGCATCAGACTCTCCTTCCTGTTCCTGCAGGATTGAACGGGTCCACGGCCGGCAGGCGGCCCGGCGCGGGAAGGTCCAGGCCTGCGTTCCCGAGCGTCCGGCCCACGATGCCCACCAAGGAAGCCACCACCTCGTCAGGGAGCGCGGGCAGCGATGTTTGCCGCCCGACAGCGTTGGTCGCCGCGTCAAATCCTTTGTCGTCTGCCTGCTCCTGCGAACCCAGTGGGTCGCGGACCTGGCTGTACCCGGTCGGTCCAAAGACGGCGTTCAGCCCGTCGTCCTCCGAGGTGCCGTCTGGATCTCCCGGTTGGTCGCCGTTCGGACCGCTGGGTTCGTTGCCGCGGGGCGAGCCCTTCCTGCCACCGCCGCCGTCGAGGCCGATCCCAAGGCTGGGTCCAACTCCCACGGCTGGCAGGAGCCCGGCGGCCGCACGGAGATCCGCGCTCTCCGACCCGAGACCGGGAACGCCCGCGCCGGGCGTCTTCAGCACCTGGCCGACCGCACGTTCGCCCGCGTCAGCGCCCGAGCCTGCCTGGGCCTGCAGCGTGGTGGCGCGCTCCATGAGCTTCGCGCGGGACTCGAGGGATCCCTCTTCCATCGTGAGGAACCCCAGCCTGGCGCGGTCGCTGTCCCTACCGGAACCGGCGGACAGCGCCTGCTTTTCCAGTTTGATCGATTCTCGGCGGGACTGGTCCATGAGGTGGAGCACCGGGCCGAAATCCATCATCACAGACCGGCTTCCGCCACCACGCGGGCGAGAATCCGGCGGGTGGTTCTCGGCAGCTTCCGGCGGTCGTCGGCGAGCATCTGCTGCTCGAAGCAGACACACACCCGCCTGGCCGCGACCTCCACCTCGCGGCTCACCTCGGCGGGCATCTCGGGATCGGGGAACTCCACCAGTTCGTACGCCGCGTCCTGGCAGACCTCCCACGTCTGCTGCGCCCGGTTGCCACCCGTGGCCAGGTCGCCCTCGTCAGCTGTGCGCCACGCCGACTGGTATCGGCCGCTGGCCACCAGGTCCGCGACGGCCGAGCGGTAGAGGCACAGCGGCGGGTCCTGGGCGCAGACGAGTTCGCAGGCTGGATAGGGGCGAAATTCTCGAGGGTGCAGCCGGTGCACCGTCGCGCGAAGCGACGCCGTCAACGCGGCGACCTGCGGGCTGCCGGCCAGCTTGGCGAGGAGCAGCTCGCGGAGGCGGTCGCGGAACCCGGCCGTGTCGGCGTAGGACCAGCCCCCCTGGACGCCGCGGCGGGTGGCCAGCAGATCCGAGCCGTGCCCGAGGTACGCCCGCAGCAGGTCATCGTCGCGTACCGTCACCGGCCGCCGGGCACGCAGCACGAGGACGAGGTCGTCCCAGAGCCGTTCGAGCGCATCGGGTTGATTGACGACCGACAGTGTGACCCGGCCGAGCGTCCGCTGGACGTACTCGTCGTCCGCCAGCCGGCGGGCGGCCTCGCATGCCGCCGGAGTCGCGCAGGTCCGCGCGCAGAACGGCTGGGAGAGGAACAGCTCGTCGAACCTGCCCGCCACGCGCCAGCGCCGCATGTGTTCGGCCACCCGGGCATCGGGTGGCGGAACCGGTGAGATCGCGTCCTTGACGAGGGGAACCTGGACCAGAAGCGGTGCGTCGTCGCCGCCGCTGAAGACGGCAGCCTCGCCGACGCCGAGTGCCGTCAGGGCCGTCGACTGCCGTTCGTCCATGGCCATCGTGCCGGCCAGCGCCTGCCGGTCGTCCGCCGCGACGATCCGGTGGGCAATCTTGAGGTTGGTGTTCTTCATGACGTCGGGCGCGAGCCGGACCGGCACCTGGTCGGCGATGACGACCCCCTGGCCGTAGGCGCGGATTTCCGACAGGAGGTTCGAGAAGGTCTGGACGGCCTCGCCCCGTGGATTCGCCGTCTCCTCGGAGACCGAGGTGGCCACGTTGGCCAGCAGCCGGTGTGCTTCTTCCACGACGAGCAGGTGCACGAGGTCGGGCGACTGCCCCTGCGCCCGCCGGTACTCGGCGAGCCTGATGAGCAGCAGGCCGCTGAAGAAGGCGCGGTCTCCCTCGTCGCCGAGCGCCTCGAGCTCGACCACGGTGGGCATGCCGAACAGTTCCCGCGCTGGCAGCGACCGGACCACGTCGAGCATCGCGCCCTTGGCGCCCTGGCGAAGCGAGTCGAGCCGGGTGACGAGGGCGGCCGTCAGGTCGCCCGTGACCTTCTCGTCGTACCCCAGCGCCTTGATCACATGCTCGGTTTTCGCGATCAGGTCGGACAGCGTGGGGAAGGCGGCGGCCACGTCGAGACCAGTCCCGTGACCGCCGTCAGGTGCCGTAAGCCGCGCGTTGGTGTTCGTCCGCAGGTCCCATCCCCGGTCGACGTAGATGTCGTGGAGGCAGCGCTCCAGGATCTGCGGCAGCGGCGTCCACATCCCGAACGCCGCTGTGAAGACCGCCCGCAGCAGGTTCAGGTGTTCGCCGACCGTGGTGCCTTCCGGCACCTCGAACGGGTTGAGGACGAACGGCCCGATCGTCGCCTTGCCGGCGGTGAACACCCGCATCCGCGAACCGAGAGCCGGATGGTCGATCAGCGCCCGGTACTCGGTCTTCGCCGGCTCGATGACCATGAAGGGGACGTTGTGGGCGGCGGCCTCCACCAGCATCGACATGATGGTGTTGGTCTTGCCGGACCCGGTCAGGCCGGCGACGAAGACGTGGCGCGTCAGCGAGCGCCTCGTGATCTCGTACGTCCCGGCCGTCGGCCGGCGGTGCTGCAGCACGCGACCGATGACGAAGCCCTGGCTGTCGTGGTCGGCGGGCCGCGCGACGACGTCGAACCGCGGCGCCACGTCGACCGCGAAGCCCGGAGTCTCGATCTCGGGCAGGTGCGCACAGGCAGCCAGCTGTGCCGTCGACAGGAACGTCTGGCATTCGAAAGGACGCCGGTAGAGGCCTGGCGGCGAATCCCCGGGCTGGTTGGGCATGGCCCAGGCCGCGGCCAGGCCGGCGACCTCGGCCCGCTCGAAGACCCGGACCGGCTCCGGCAACGAACGCTCGCCGGACATGACGCTGCGCCACGCGCTTGCGAGCCGGGGATAGCTGTCGCGGTCCCCCCCGAGATACACCGCGGTACGCCATGCCCCGATGGCCAGGCCCTCACCGGTCGACAGCAGCGACGCCTTCAGGAACTCCACGTACTGGTCCGTGAGCGGGCTCGGCGCGAGTTCGTTCCTGGCGGCCGAGGTGACGGCCCGCATCTCGTTGAGGACCGAGTCCCGGACGTGACTGATGGTGTCCTCCCTGAGCGGATAGGCCAGCACCAGAACACTCCACGCCGTGCCGGTCATCGACCGGATGATCCGATCCATCGGGGCGGCACCGTCACGGTGGTCGATTCCCGCTGGTGCGGGCACCCCGAGAGCCATGCCGCCGAGCGGCCATCGCGGCGACTGGGCGGTGACGGCCTCCACGTCGACAACAGGGTGGAGCCCGCGAAGCACGGATTCGATCACCCCGATCCGGCGTACCTGAGCCGCCTCCGAACCGGGCCTGGCCGACCATGTCCCGAGCTGGACGCGCACGCCGTCGGGTGAGCCGATGATCTGCAACGCCAGCGGGATCAGATATCCGTAGAGCCCTGTGACCAGCTCAGTTGTCGGCGACCGCCATCGTTCGGCCTGCACCGCGGGCTTGTGGTGTTGCGCCTTTTCCGGACGACCGACGCCACGCACCTGCAGCAGCCGGCGGGAGGCGAGCACGCCCTCCGTCCAGGCCTCGGCCAAGATTCTCGGCCCGGGACCGCAGCGCTGCAGATAGTCGACTTTGGCGGTCGTGACAGATGCCGTGGACATCGCTCCACCGTCCCGTTCCGCGCTGTCAGCAGCTCGCTGGCCTGATGCCCGCGTCGCGTGCCGAATCACACCAGTTCTGATGGTCGCTCGCACTCATGACGGTTCCCAGGACCATGAACGCGGCCACCAGGACAAACGCCAGAACCAGAAAGATGACCAGCCCCTTCCAGGGGAACCTCCTCTTCCGCACCAGGGAGTTGGTTGTCAGGTTCTCGATGCGCTCGGCCCGGATAGTGCCGTCCTTCCACGAGCCGGCCACCCGGACCTCGTCGCCCTCGCTCAGCGATCCCTCAAAACCCCGCGCGCGCATCTCCACGGCGACGGGAGGCAACCGGTTTCCGGCACTGTCGTAGCGCTCGATCCGAAACGCCCACACCGTCACCGCGTCGCCGTTGTCCGAGGCCTCCGAACGGGTCTGAATCCCGCGTGCCTGCCCTTCGACGCACGCCGCCCCGCTCCGCGGAACCGGACCGCGGCGGCCACCGGCAGGCGCCGGCCCCTCCGGGGCACGATGGCCCGGAGAAAACACCTGTCCATGCCCTGCGGGCGGCGGGAACGGCCCCGCGGTGTCCGAGCCTCGCCGCATCCAGTCCAGGTTCGAACTGCCCCAACCCGTCCCCATGGTCGACTCGTCGTCGACGCTCATATAGCCCTCCCTCATCCGACTGTATTCCCGGCAGCAGGTTCACTCCAAATCGCCCAGAAGGAACCAAACAAGAACGGAGGAAAAATTAGATAGCAGCCAGCAAGCGAAATGTTCTTTCCCGGATCGTCATCCTCCACGGAATCCGGTGTCGCGACGACCGTGCAGGCCGGTGAATCAAGGGGATGCCAGCACCCCGTGCAGTCGCGATGCGCGACGGCAGGCTGCAACACGGGATCCCGGATGGCGCGTCGCACCACCGCCCGCGTCGCCCGCTACGACGGCGCCGAGCGAGTCACCGGACCGCTGCTACCGCACCTGCTTCAACGCAAATTCGGTCTCCGGCACGAAGCCATCGATGTCAACACCGTCCAGAACCCGCTGAAAAACCTCAGGGCCCGCACCGGCCGACACTGCTACATCCCCTGAGCGAGTCCGCGAGGCTCCTGATCGGTCATGTCTGAAACGCCTGCGTTCCGTCCAGACCGTCGGCGCCGGACCCGCCTTGGTGCAGAACATCCGCCGCGGCCACTACGAGCTCACCGTCGACACCGACCCTCAGCTTCGGCTGGCAGCCGCGTTCACCGAACTCGCAGTAGCCGTCTGACCGGCAGCCGGCCGCCGCTGCACGCTTGCCCGGCCTTCGCTGAACGCAACGGTGCCAGACCAGCGAAGCAAGTCGCCGGTCAGCATCCCGGCACATGCACAACGCACGCGGCACAGTAGCCAGCCGAGAACAGGCCGATGCCAGTCCCAAGAGTGTCAGCGGAAATCCCGCACGCGATCCCGCACAGCGGGGGGCATTCTGCTGCCGCAGACGGAACTGCCCCCTCGAAGAGCTTCTCGCGAAACGCCGGCTCGGCTTTCAAGGAGCGGGCGAAGGAAAATATTCGGGTGGCGTTCGGCAGATCAACATCCGCAAGTATCCGCTCCAGCTCGTACGCCACCGTTTCCGCGGTGCCCCGAGCCTCGCGCACACAACTCCCAGCCTCAACACGTACGGTCACAGCCTCCCCATCGGAGCCCCCCGAGTATGTGGCTCGAGTACCGCATTCGTCCTCGAGTGTCACCGTCAAACCATCACCAGCAACAACGGAGTTCAGGACTTCGACAACGGTCCCGCCCTGACGGGCATGAAGCGAAATTGAATCCCCATCCCGGTGTATCTGAAACCGACTCTCCTCGAAGTCGATCTCGACCACGCCTGCAGGGGATCCCGTGAGCCGATACGGCGAGATTTCCGTCATGACCTAAATCCTTTTCTGTACCGCGCCGGAGCCGTCGCATCTTCCTCGGCGCCGGGCTCCGGCGCCTGTCGTGTCGTCGACACTACGTATCTCGGGACACCCCGCCCAGGGTGCTCGCCGGTCAATCTGCCGGGGGTGGTAGCACGCGAATTCCGGTTTCTACCACCCGGCCAGGGGCCTGCTTCAGGATCGGCCGGGTGGCCTGGGGGATCTTACCCCCGGGCTCCTACAGATCCCGGCGTGACGATCTCTCGTTACCGGACTCCTGCCATTCCGTCCGCCGGGACGCTGCGGCCCGTACACAGTGGGTGAGGAGTCCGGGCTACTGGCGCTTCACACGCCTGCTGGTAAAGGCGGCCCGACCGTGTCGGCACCGGCCTGGCAGGAGGTGGTTCGTCGACGAGACCTAACGTCAAGGTCTCCGGCCGGTGGACATACCTGTACCGGGCGGTCGACCACGACCAGTACGCGCAGGTCATCGACGTTCTCGCCAGCACACGGCGCGGCCAGGCCGCCGCCCGGCGATTCTTCGTCCGAGCGTTGACGCATGGACGCCGCCCGGTCGAGGTCACGACCAACAAGGCCGCGGTCTACCCGCGGGTCCTCGACGAACTGCTGCCCGAGGCTTGGCACGTCGACACCACCCGGGACAACAACCCTATTGAATCCGACCATGGCCGATTGAAAGCACGGCAATGCCCATGCTGAAGGATCGCCGTAAGGTCGCGGTCGTTCACTACTCCGCCGCCGACGAGCACGTCGGCCGTCTGCTCGGGTTGTCTCTGTTCCACGATGTTCGCATTGCCAGCTGTCCTCCCAACTGACTCGCGGGCCGCAACTATCTCGTCGAACGTGAGACCAATCGGCCGCCGGACATGCCTGATCGCGGGGGCCCACCCCATCCTCACTGTCAGGGCAGGCCGGCGCCGGGTACCGGGACGCGGAGGGTTTCCACCACGGAGGTTCTGGCGCCGGCCAGGGCGTCGGCGCTCCAGTTCTTCGCGCTGAGCAGGAACAGGGTCCGGCGGTCGTCGCCGCCGAGGGTGCAGGCGATGGCCATGCGTTCGCCGGTGCTGATCCGGTCCGTCACCTCGCCGCCGGGCAGGATGCGGCGGAACTCGTGGGCGAGGGGGAACGCGGCCCAGATCGCGCCGGCCGCGTCGAGGGCGATGCCGTCCGGGGCGGCGTCCGGGGTGGTCGCGACCGTCCGGGGGTGCGTGAGGTTGCCCTGGTCGTCGAGGTCGAACGCGGTGAGGCGGCGGCCTTTGGACTCGGCGACGATCAGCGTCCGGCCGTCGGGGGTGATGACCGAGCCGTTGGGGAACTCCAGGCCGGTGGCGGCGATCGTGGCCGAGCCGTTGAGGGCGACCCGCACGATCACACCGGTGCCCGGCTCGGTGTTGTAGCTGCCGACGTAGGCGGTGCCCGCCGCGTCGACCACCATGTCGTTCAGTTCGTCCGGCACCAAGTGCGCGAGATCCGCGTGCACCTGGTACGCAGCGCCCGCGGACGAGCCGTCGGTGGTGAAGCGCAGCAGCGCCCGGCGCTTCATGGCCACGACCAGCACGGATCCGTCCGGCAGGAAGCCGAGGCCCGACGGTTTCTCGCCGGGAAGGGCGAGAACCTGGGTGGTCTTTCCGTCCAGGGTTGCGGTGTGGACGGCCTCGCCGTGCATGTCGGAGAACCAGAGCCTGCCGGCGTGCCAGCGGGGGCCCTCCGCGAAGACGAGGCCGTCGGTGAGCGGCGACGGGCGGGTGCCCGCCGGCTCGAGCGTCGTCATGGGTGTGCTCCCCCGCTCAGCCGAGGAGGGTGGCGAGCCGGGAGCGGTCGGCCGCGTCGAGCCGGCGCAGTGGCTCGCCCTTGCCCGGGCGCCAGACCACCTGGTCGGCCTGCCAGGCCTCGCGCCGCAGCCGCATCTTGTCGATCTTCATGCTGGCGAGCTTCGGCAGCTCCTGCGTCACGCGGACGAACGCCGGGACCCACTTGGGGCCGAGGTCGGGCTGGTCGGCGAGGAAGGCGTCGAAGGCCGCCGGGTCGAACTCGGCGCCGCCGCGCAGCTCGAGGGCAACCATGACCCGGTCGCCCACCGGGTCGTCGGGGACGGCGTAGACGGCGACCGAGCGCGCGTCCGGGTAGCGGCCCACGATGGCTTCGACGGGGGCGGCGGCGAAGTTCTCGCCGTCGACGCGCAGCCATTCGTTGGAGCGGCCGGCGAAGTACAGCCAGCCGTCGGCGTCGCGGTAGGCGAGGTCCCCGGACCAGTACCAGCCGTCGCGGAAGCGGGCGTGGGTGGCAGCCTCGTTGCGGTAGTAGCCCTCGAACCCGCCGGTCGGGGCGGTCTCCACGATCTCGCCGACGGCGACGTCCAGGTTGGTGGGACGTCCGTCCGCGCCGAACGTGACCGGCGGGCATTCGAGCCCGGTGTCGGGATCGAGCACCTTCACCGTCGGGTCGGCGACGCCCAGTGCGCCCTCGGGCATCGCCGGGTCGCGGCGGATGATGATGATGCCCTCGGTCGAGCCGTAGCTGTCCCGGACGGTGCAGCCGAAGCGGCGGGCGAAGTCGCGGATGTCCCGCGCCGAGGCCTCGTTGCCGACCGCGAGGCGCAGCGGGTTGTCGGCGTCGTCGGGGCGCTCGGGGGTGGCAAGGATGTAGTTGAGCACCTTGCCGGTGTAGGTGATCATGGTCGCGCCGAAGCGGCGGACGTCCGGCAAAGTGTTGGAGGCGGAGAACTTCGACCGGGTCGCGAGCGGGATGCCGGCGTTCAGCGCGGACGACCACCCGGTGAACAGCGAGCTCGAGTGGAAGAACGGAAGCGGGGAGTAGACGACGTCACCCGCGCCCAACTGCGCGATCTTCGCCACGTGCGCGCCGGTGCGGGCGTACCGGCCCTGGGTGCAGCGCACCGCCTTCGGCAGGCCTGTCGAACCCGAGGTGAAGATCAGCAGGAGCAGGTCCTCGGGCGCGGCCTGCCGCCGCGGCGGCTGCGCCGGCTGGCGGGCGACGAGCGCGAGGTGGTCGGGGTCGTCGATCAGCAGCACCCGGTCGGCGGAGACGCCGGTGCCCACGCCGGCCAGCAGCGGCTGCTGCCCGGTCGAGGTGACCAGCAGCTGGCAGTCGCTGTGCCGGATCAGCTGGCCGAGTGCGTCCCCGCGGTAGGTCGAGTTGATGCCGACGACCACCGCCCCGGACAGCGCGGCCGCGGCCAGCCAGAACAGGTAGTCGGGCTCGTTCTCCAGCAGGACGCCGATGTGCGGGGGGCGGTCGGCGTCACGCAACTTCTCGAACAGCACCGCGCGGCGCGACGCCTCCTCGACCAGCTCGCGGTAGGTCCACTGCCGGTCGGCGACCAGTAACGCGGACTCGTCCTGCCCGGCCCGCGCCAGCAGGACATCCGCCACCGTGGCCGCGGCCGCAACGGCGGCCGCAGCCGCAGCTGCCGTGATCGCCGTGCCCGCGCTTGTCGCGTCCCCCGCGCCCCCGGTCGCCGCTGCTGGCATGGCTGTCTCCTTCGAAGTCTGGCTCTCTGGCACTGGCCCGGGCGTGGTTACGTCACCACAGGCTGGCGATGGGCTCCAGCATGCTCAGGTCGGCCGGTTCGATGATCATGGTGGTGACCGGACCGTCGCGCCAGGCGGCGAGCTGGTCGGCGATCCGCTCGAGCGGCCCGACCAGCGCCAGGTCGTCGACGAGCTCGTCGGGGACGGCCGCGCACGCGCCGGCGCGGTCGCCGCTGAGGAAGAGATCCTGGATGTGGCTGGCCTCGGCCTCGTACCCGTAGCGGGAGACCAGCGCCGCGTAGAAGTTCGTCTTCTTCGAGCCCATTCCGCCGATGTGCAGCGCGATGCGCGGACGGACCTGGTCACGGCACTTGTCGAGGTCGTCACCGACGCAGGCGAGAACGGTCGGGGCGACCTGGAACCCGGCCGGCGCCTTGGCGAGGGTCTCACCCCAGGCCGCGCTCCACCGGGTCGGGCTCCACAGGTATGGGAGCAGGCCGTCGGCCTCGGCGACGGTCATCGCCACGTTCTTCGGGCCCATCGCGGCGACGAGGATCGGCGTGCCCGGGGCGGGCGGCATCGTGGAACGCAGCGGCCGGCCCTGGCCGGTGGCATCCGCGCCCGCGTAGGGAATCGTGTAGATCGAGCCGGCGAACTCCAGCCGCTCCTTCGCCGCGAGCGCCTTGCGCAGCACGGCCAGGTACTCGCTGGTCATGCGCACCGGCTGGCGGAACGGGACGCCGTGCCAGCCCTCGACGACCTGCGGCCCGGAGGCGCCGAGCCCGAGGGTGAGGCGGCCGCCGGACAGCTGCTGCAGCGTCAGGGCGGTCATCGCCGTGGTCGCCGGCGTCCTGGCCGGGATCTGGGCGATGGCGGTGCCGAGCCCGAGCCGGGAGGTGACAGCCGCGATGACGCCGAGTGGCGTGAACGCGTCGTTGCCCCACGCCTCGTTGGTCCAGACCGAGTCGTACCCCGACTCCTCCGCCCGCCGCGCGACCGCGGCGAGGGTGGCCGCGTCACCGCGGATTCCGGCGAGACTGAGCCCTAGCGCAACCTTTGACACCGACACTCGCGCACAATAACTTTTTTGCAACTTCGATGTCAATTTCGAAGTTCGAGCATTTTCGATCTTGAACAGCTTTTCGATCTTGATGTCAATATTGTCCCATCTTGATGTTGTTCGTCGCGGGAGGAACCAGTGGATCTGGCAGGGCGTTCGGCGATCGTCACCGGCGGAGCGGGCGGGCTGGGCGCCGCCTGCGTCCGCCACCTCACCGGACTCGGCCTGAAGACCGTGGTCTTCGACCTGCACGAGGGCCGTACCAAGGAGCTCGCCGACGGCATCGGCCCGGCCGCCACCGCGGTGAGCGGTGACGTCACCGACGACGACGCGGTCCTCGCCGCCATCGCCGCCGCGCAGCAGCTCGGCGTCCTGTCGGTCGTCGTGAACGTCGCCGGCGGCGGCATCGCCGGGCGCACCGTAGCCCGCGACGGGACCCCGCACGACAAGGACGCGTTCGTGAAGGTCATGAACATGAACGCGATCGGCACGTTCAACGTGACCCGGCTCGCGGCGTCGGCGATGAGCCGCAACGAGCCCACCGAGGACGGGGAGCGCGGCGTGGTGGTCAACACCGCCTCCATCGCGGGCCTCGAAGGGCAGGCCGGCCAGCTCGCCTACGGTGCGGCCAAGGCGGCCATCCTCGGCATGACGCTGCCGATGGCCCGCGACCTCGCCCCGGCCGGCATCCGGGTCTGCGCGATCGCGCCGGGCACCATGGGCACGCCGATCATGCTCGGCGCACCGGACGCCCTGAAGGCACGCCTGGTGGAGACCATCCAGTTCCCCAAGCGGATGGGCAAGCCCGAGGAGTTCGCCCTGCTGGTGGAGTCGATCGTGCGCAACCCCTACCTCAACGGCGAGAACATCCGCCTCGACGGCGCCCTGCGCTTCCCGCCCAAGTAACCCAGGCCCCAGGCAGACCCAGGTAGTCGTCCGGTCGAAATCGAGGAGATCCCCCGTGACCGAAGCAGTCATCGTCTCCACCGCCCGCACCGCGATCGGCCGGACCCGCAAGGGCAGCCTCGTCGGCCTCGACGCGTTCGAGCTGGCCGAGGCCGTCGTCCCGGCCGCCCTGGAGCGCGGCGGCGTGCCCGCGGCGGACGTCGACGACGTCGTCCTCGCCGAGTCGTACCAGGGCGGCGGGGTGATCGCCCGCAACATCGCCGTCCGGCTCGGCCTGTTCAATGCCTCCGGTGCCGCGACGAACCGGCACTGCGCCGGCGGCCTGACCGCCGTCACGTTCGCCGCCGGCAGCATCCGCGCCGGCATGGACCGCGTCGTCATCGCCGGCGGCACCGAGAGCCTCACCAACGCGGCCCGCAGCTCGAAGCGGGACGCCACCGGCGAGTACCAGCCCTGGATGGCCCCGTCGCACCCGGAGACGCCGGAGGCCCCCGCGTTCGACATGTCCATCACCGTCGGGGAGAACACCGCCCGGGAGATGGGCCTGACCCGCCGCGACGTCGACGAGTGGACGGTCTACACCCACGAGCGCGCGCTGGCGTCCATCGACTCCGGCGCCTTCGTCGACGAGATCATCCCGCTGGACGTCACCCTGCCCGACGGCACGACCAGGCGGTTCGACACCGACGAACACCCCCGCCGCGGCACCACCCTGGAACGCCTCGCCACGCTGCCTCTGCTGCACCCCGAACTGCCGAACGCCACCGTCACCGCCGCGAACGCCGCCGGCCTCAACGACGCCGCGGCCGCGGTGACCCTGACCAGCGACGACTACGCGGCCACCCACGGCCTCACCCCGCTGGCACGGGTCCGCTCCTGGGCCACCGCCGGGATCGAGCCCGCGCTGACCGGCCTCGCACCCACCCTCGCGATCCCCCGCGCGCTCGACCGCGCCGGGCTCACCCTCGCCGACATCGACCTGTTCGAGATCAACGAGGCGTTCTGCTCGGTGCCGGTGGCGGCCGTGCGCAAGCTCGGCATCCGCCCGGAGATCGTCAACGTGAACGGCAGCGGGGCGAGCCTCGGTCACCCCATCGCCGCCACCGGCGCCCGGATGGTCGTCACCATGGTCGGCGAGCTTCGCCGCCGCGGTGCCTCCCTCGGCTGCGTCTCCATGTGCGCCGGCGGAGGGATGGGCGCCGCCATGATCATCGAGATCGTCTGACCGCCGCGCCGCAACCGCCGGCATTCCCCATAGGCGTTCCCCGCCGGCGTCCCGCTCGGATCGACACCGCCGTACCTGGTCAGAAACCGGCCACCGACGGCAACGATTCTCCCAGTGCCGGATAGTCTGCCAACGTTCCGAAAGGGAAAGGCAGCGTAGCGGCGCCGGCACGTACGGGGAGGACGGGCTGTGTCCGAGGTTGATGGGTCGAGGTCGCGATGACGAGCGACGGCGGGGCGCTGGTCCATTCGTTGGCCGAGGCGGAGGTGCTGGCCCTCGCGGCCGTCTATTCCGAGCGGATTTCCGCAGGTCAGCTACTCAGGCAGGCCGGCCTGGAGTCCGCACGGCAGCCGCAGGGGACGTCGACCGCGATCGAGTACTGGCATGCGGTCAACGCCACGCTCGTCCAGGGCGTGCTCCCCGACGCCCGCTGCCGGATTCTCACCATCGCTGCTCGCGACTTCCCCGCCAACCCGGCGTTCCAGACGGGGCTGGCCGCCGCGCAGGACGCCGAACTCGCGGGTGGGCAGCCCAGGGTCGCCGGCCAGCCCCGGAACACCGCCCAGGCGCGGCGTGCAGATCGTGAGCTGCCCACGAACGGCACCGTCATCGCCTTCGACGCCGTCGGCTACAGCGGGCTCAACATGCTGGAGCAGAGGCAGCTGCGCGACGGGCTGCGGGGAATCATCGAGGGCGCTCTGGCCGAGGCGCGGATACCCTCCGCGCTTCTGCAGCAGGACCGGGGCGACGGCTACCTCATGGTGTTCTCGGCCGACATCCCGAAAGCACGGATCGTCGCCGACTTCGTCCGCGAGCTCGGCATCGCGCTGAACGACTACAACGCGACCCATAACGAGCGCGGCCGGATCCGGCTGCGGGTCTCGATCCACGACGGTGACATCCTCGAGCACGGCACCGGCTGGGCCGGTGACACCGTGGTGATCGGCGCGCGGCTGGTCGACTCGACGCCCATCCGGGATGCGCTGGCGCACGACAAGGACGCGGACCTGGCGCTGATCCTTTCGTCCGAGGTCTTCGTTTCCGTCGTCCGCCCGCGGCTGCGCGGGCTCTCGCCGAGCAGCTTCCGCGAGGTCGACGTGTCGGTGAAGACGTTCTCGGCCACCGCGTGGCTGACCCTTCCCGGCCGCCCGCTGCCCGCGGTACCGGCGGTACCGGCCGGTCGCCCGTCAGGTACCCAGACCCCGGCCGTTCCCGTGAGCCAGAAAGGTCCGGAGGGCCCGGATCACTCGTCCGGGCTGGACGAACCGGATGGCCTGGATGCCCCGGTCCGGGCGGACGGCACCAAGTGGGACTTCTTCGTCTCCGCGCTCGAGGCCGACGAGGCGTGGGGCGCCTGGATCGCGGGGTTCCTGCAGGAGAACGGTTACCTGGTCCGCTACGACGCCTGGAATCCCGTGGGCACCAACGAGTACTGGGCACTCGACAAAGGCCTGAACTTCTCGGAACGCATGATCGTCGTGCTGTCCGAGGCCTATCTGGCTTCGGACAAGGTCCAGGCCTCCTGGGGAACCGCGTTCAACCGCGACCGCGGCGGCCTGGACCGCAGACTGATCCCCGTCAGGATCGAAGAATGCGAACCCGGGGGCCTGCTCGGCGGAATCCGCTACATCGACCTGGTTCCGTTCAGGAGGGACGCCGAGAGGGCCCGAAGCTACCTGGCCCAGGAGATCGATCGAGCGGTCAAAGGTAGCTACCGTCCCACCGTGGCACCACCGTTCCCAGGCTGCTGACCAGGGCACGCACTCCAACGGACCGGGCCCGGAACATGCCATCCCGCAGGTGGTCAGCTTTCCCGGCTGGCAGCCCCTCGCGCCCGCATGTCTGTTGGGCAAAGGATCTGACGCGCTCGCCGCCGGGCAGCGGTGTTCAATCACGGAGACGCGACCGAAAGATCACCTGGTAGTGTGCGCGGAGCATTTTCGGGAGATCATCGAGGAGAGCAGTGGCTTTTCGTTCTGGCCGGGCAGGGTTCGGCGGTCGCCTTGGCGCCGCAACCACCGCGGCCGCTCTTGTTTTCGCCTTTGCGCTCGGCGGATGCGCGACGGAGGATGACGGCGCCGCCGCCGAAGCCAGCAGCCCCGGTGGCGCGGCGAGCACAGCGGCAACGGCAACGCCAACGGCAAGAGCCGCATCCGACCTGAAGGCCGCCGACTACGTCTACACCGGGGGGCCGGAGACCAGCGGCTTCGAGCAGGAGCCCGGAGCAGATGGCCTGGGCTCCGACGAAGCTGACGAGCTGGGGTGCGAAGGTGTCTTCGACTCCTCTCCGGACTCGACCGGCTGGGCGGACGGGCCGACGCTGACCAAGAACGGCGGGCTCGTCTTCGTGGGCTCCACGGCTTACATCCAGCCCGCGAAAAAAGTTGCGGAAGACGTCACGGCGGTGCGCACCCAGAAGTTCCACGACTGCGCCGTCAAGGTGCTCGGCGAGTCCATCGGTGGCGCGGATGATCCCACCCAGAGCACGGAAACGATGGGTGAGCTCGAGGAGCGGGACGTCCCGCTCCCGGACGGCGCGGCGGCCCGCTTCGCCTTGACGGTGAACATGACGACCGACGGCGTGACCGTCCCCCTCTTCATGGATATTCTGCTCTTCGGGAAAGGCCAGGTGGAGAGCATGGCCTCCGTGAGCAGCGTACTTAACCCGCCCGACGACCTCGTCACCGCCATCGCCGCCCAGATGGTCGCGAAGCTGAACAAGCAGTAGCACCCCAGTATCCCCGTGGCCGCCGGCCACCCGCCCCGAAGAAAGGTGGGGGAAACCCCACCAGGAAAACACCAGGCGGCCGGCGGTCACGGAAAGCGGGCAGCGCCTAGCGTTCCGCATCATGACTTCCCACTCCGACCGCCAGGTACGTTTCCGGTGGTCGCGCCTGCATCGTGCCAGCTTCCTGGCCGTGTCCGGAGCAACGGCTGCCGCTCTCATCGCACCACCGATCGGCGCTGTTCCCGCGTTCGCCACCGACCACCGCGGGCGCTGGGCTGTCCAGGACCACGATGGCACGGCCGGCCACCGCGCCCCGTGGCGCGGAGATCTCGTCTCCTCGACCCCACTCACGACTTTGGCGGATCGGGCCGACGTCGAGGCGTTTTTGCGTGCACAGAGCTTCGACGCCGGCACCGTCCGGTATGGCGTCAGCACGTTTCGGCTGGTGTACCGGACGGTCGACGCCCACGGCGCACCGACCACGGCCAGCGGACTGCTGGCCATACCGGAGAACGACAACGGGCGCCTGCGGCCGGTCCTCTTCGCGCACGGTACGCAGATCTTCAAGGGCGACGCTCCCTCGACGTCCTCCGACGGGTTTCTCACCGGACCGCCGATCACCTTCGCCGCCGCCGGTTTCGCGGCGGTGGCACCCGACTATCTCGGCCTCGGTGAGGGACCGGGGCCGCACCCGTGGATGGACGTCCCGTCGGAGACGACCGCGTCGCTCGACCTGCTGCGGGCCGCCCGCTCGTTCCTGGCCGGCCGTGGGACCCAGCTTGGGCGGGACGTGCTGGCCACCGGGTTCTCCCAGGGCGCGTCGGCCGCGCTGGGGCTGGGCCGAGCCCTGCACGACGGCGCGGACCCGTGGTTCCGGCTCGGTGCCCTCGCGCCGATCAGCGGTGGCTACGACTTCCAGAACGCCCAGATCCCGGCCATGCTCGACGGCGAGTTGCACCCGAAGTTCTCCGTGGCCTACACGGCGTATCTGCTGGTGGCGTACAACCGGCTTCATCACATCTACGACACGCCCGCCGCGATGTTCCAGCCGCCTTACGTGGACGTCGCCGAGCTGTTCGACGGAACGCACCAGGGCCTGGAGGTTCTCAACGGACTTCCCGACACACTGGCGGACCTGCTGACACCCCAGGGTTTCGCGCTGCTGGCCCACCCCACCGGCGCGTTCGCGCAGGCACTGACGGTACTCGACAGCGTCTGTTCGGGCTGGGCTCCGGCGGCCCCGTTCCGGCTGTATTACAGCCCTGGTGACGAACAGGCGGCGAACCTCAACTCCATTCACTGCCAGGAGCGGTTCGCCGCCGGCGGCAGGCGGGTTCGACTTGTCGACCTGGGGGTCAACCGCGACTACAGCGGTTTCGTGCACGAGGGATCCGAGCTGCTCGGCACAGCCGCGATCGTCCGCTGGTTCCTGACCCTCTGAACAGACGAGCCCCCACCGCGGCCACGCTTCGTCCGTTCCTTTTCAGGCACCCCGGTGTCTGAAAAGGAACGGAGATGTCGCGCTGACCGCCTGCCTACCTCGGTGCGCGCAGGCCGTCGAAGAGAACGGCGTTGAGACGTGCGAACCGGTCGGGGGCCCCCTCTGCGTCCGCGTGGCGCAGAGTGGCGAAGGCACCCGCCAGCAGGGCGAACAGATCGTCGACGTCGATGTCGCCGCGGACTGCGCGGTCCCGCTGCGCGCGCTGGAGAAGGGCGTGCAGAGTCTCGCGCAGACGAGCCGCGACGTCGGGCGCGGCGGTTCGTATGTCGAAGTCCGTTCCGGCGAGCGCGGCCTTGAGCGGCCTGCTCTCGATTCCCTCCGCCAGCATTCGGGCCAGCATGGCAAGCAGCGCCTCACGGGAATCGGCATTCGTGGCGTATGTGGTGGCATCCGCGACGAGCTGTTCCACCTGGTCGACGACGACCGCCGCGAACAGCGCCTCCTTGGTCGGGAAATGACGGTGTACCGTGCCGGCGCCGACGCCCGCATGTCGGGCGATCTCGTCCAGCGGAACGGACAGGCCGTCGGCCGCGAACAGGTCACGGGCGGCGCGGAGCACTCGCGCCCGGTTTCGCCGCGCGTCGGCACGCAGTGGACGCCCGGAGACCGACGTGCTCGGGTCTGTTTCTGCCGCCGCCGTGCCTGCGATGCCCGTCCGGTCCGTCATGGCACCGCACTCCCTTCCACATTCGCGGCCGGCTACGTTCCTGCGCGTTCCACAGTCTGCGCCATGAGCTCCCAGCACGAAGCGGGGCGCCGCCCCGTACAGTGTGGTCACCACTAAGCGGGGCGACGCCCCGGATAGATGGAGGAGATCCTGTGGAGTACGCACCGCTGGGGCGATCCGGCCTCAAGGTGTCGCGGCTGGCACTTGGGACCATGAACTTCGGCGCCGGTCCCGGCGCGCCCTGCGACGAACCGGAGGCACGCCGGATCATCGACGCCTTCCTCGACCTGGGCGGCAACATCATCGACACTGCCGACATCTACACCGGGGGACGTTCGGAGGAGGTCGTCGGACGTGCCATCGCCGCTCGCCGGGACTCGGTCGTACTGGCCACCAAGGGCGCCGGCCCGCTGGGCCCGGGCCCGAACGACCGCGGCCTGTCCCGACGCCATCTCAGCCGCGCGCTGGACGCCAGCCTCCGCCGCCTGGGCACCGATCACGTCGATCTCTACCAGTGCCACAACTGGGATCCGGACGTGCCCGTCGAGGAGACGATGACAACCCTGGACGGGTTCGTCCGCCAGGGCAAGGTCCGCTACATAGGCTGCTCCAACTACACCGCCAGCCAGATCATCGAATCCCAGTGGGCGAGTCAGCGGCTGGGAACGACGCCCTTCATCAGCCTCCAGCCCCACTACTCGCTCCTCGCCCGCGAGATCGAGGCCGAGATCCTGCCGGCCTGCGCGCGCCACAGCCTGGGCGCCATCGCCTACGGACCCCTCGCCGGTGGCGTGCTCGCCGGCCGGTACCGACGCGGCACCCAGCCCGCACCGGGCAGCCGCCTGCACCAGTGGCTCGCCTTCAACCCCACCGCCGCCCGATGGGCGGCCACACTTCTGCGCGACCGAAGCTTCGACATCGCCGACGGCGTCACGGAGGTCGCCGACCATCTCGCCACCACCCCGTCAGCCGTCGCCATAACGTGGGCTCTGCGGCGTCCCGGCATCACCTCGGTGATCCTCGGCCCACGCACCATCGACCAGCTCACCGACAACCTCGCCAGCCTCGACCTCGACCTGCCGACCGATCTCGCCGCACGGCTCGACGACCTCTCGGCGCCGCCCAACCGGCCGGTCACCGGCCTGCCCGTCACTCTGCAGGAGGAGCGGTAATGCCCGGTGCATCAGAGATCGGCCTGCTCAGGCTGGTGGCACAGCGGCTCGCCGGTGAGCCCGCGGCGACACCGGCCGAGGCGGTGCGCACCCTCGGCGGCCTGCAGGCGCAGGAACGGGGAAGCCTGCTGATGTCCGTCGCGCTGCGCACCACCGGCCGCAGCCAGGCGGGTGTGGTAGCCGCCTTCGACGCCGGCGAGCTGGTCACGAGCTGGCCCATCAGGGGCACGCTGCACACCGTCCCCGCGGAGGACCTCGGCTGGCTCACCGCGCTCACCGCTCCCCGGCTGGCAACCCTCGCCGCCCGGCGCCGAGCCGAGCTGGGACTGGACACCGCCGTCTTCGAGCGGGCCCGCGCGCGGGCCGTCGAGGCGCTGTCCGGAGGCCGCCGCCTGCTCCGGGACGAGCTCTACGCGGCCTGGGAGGCCGCAGGCATCGCCACCGGCGGCCAGCGCGGCTACCACCTGATCGTCCACCTGGCCGAGACCGGAACGCTCTGCCTCGGCCCGGCCCGGGACGGGCAGCAGGCCTTCGTCCTGGTCGCCGAGTGGGTACGCCAGCCGCGGCAGCTGGACGGGGAGGAGGCTCTCGGCGCGCTGGCGCTCGCCTACTTCCGGGGGCACGGGCCGGCCAGCCGGGACGACTTCGCGAAGTGGACGAAGCTGCTGGCAGCGGACGTCCGTACTGCCGTCGCGGTGGCCCGGCCCAGTCTCGCCGGCCTGGACGTGGACGGCGTCGAGCACCTGATGGACCCGCTCACCCCGGAGCGCCTGGCGACCTGCCGGGACGAGGCCCGCGCCGTCCATCTGCTGCCCGGGTTCGACGAGCTGGTGCTCGGCTACACCGACCGGTCCGCGATGCTCGGCCGAAAGGACTTCCAGCGGGTCGTCCCGGGCGGCAACGGCGTGTTCCGGCCGACCGTCGTCCACGACGGCCGCATCGTCGCCACCTGGCAACGGCGCCGGCCACGCGGCCGCGGGGACACGATCGAGACGTCGCCGTTCACGAGCCTGAGCGCATCCGTGCGCGCGGAGATCGACCGGGTCGCCACGCTCCTGCCCTGACCGGCCACGGCCGGCGCCGCTACCGGCGTCGAACCAGAACCCTCAATGGCACCTTACGGCAGGTACTCGACTGCATTCACAGCGCGAACGAGTGGTGCCGGTTAGCTTGATCACCCAAAGGTGTGCGTGAGCTGTCGAGGGGGACGCCCATGACCATCCGAAACAAGATCACAATCCTTGTCGCGGGCCTGTTATCAGCGCTGGCGGCACTCACCGCGACGGCGGGAACCGCGAACGCGGCCAGCCCGGCCGCCGCACCAGGCCTCGCCGCGACGCTGGCGGCTCAGGCCGCCGCCTCAACCGGGCCGTTGTGCTCCCCGACTCGGCCGGCGACACCGGCGCCAGGGGTCGGAACCGCACAGTTCACCTTCAACCGCGAGTTCCTGCTGGCGCTCGCCAGGGCGGGTGTGATCGCCTACTCCACCGCACCCGGCCAGACCAGTGTGTGCCTGAATCCGCTCTCAGAACGGCTCACCTTCCCGCTCGAGCCCCCGCAGTACGGTGCCGGGACGATCACCGCGCAGATCGACGGTCAGCTCGTCTTCCGCAAGGTCGTCACCGGTGCGACGGTGTCGCTGAGCCTGCGCACCTTCAGCCATACGGCCATCGGGAACTGGATCTTCATCAACGCGGACGTTCCGCTCGCCGAGCAGATCCTGTTCTCCGTCGGGCTGCCCGACGCCACCGGCGCCTACCCGCTCGGGTTCTCCCGTCCAGAGGTGGTCAGCGTGCCGCTCGGCGTCACGTTCACGTTCCATGGGCAGGCCGGCACCGTGGCCACCGCCTACCCCACGCCCTGACCCGCAACACCGGAGGCACCGGGTTCCTCGCCACAGGCAACGCCTGACGTCCGTGGCGAGGAACCCGCGGACGTCAGGTGCCCGATGCCGGAGTCCGGCAAGACGGTTTCGGCAACCGCATCGCGGCCAGCCCTGGGATGGCCGGGAGGTCCGCAGGGTCCCTGGAGCGCGGTCGCGCCCAGGCAGGCGAGCAGCGCGAGCCGCTCGGCGGTCGGCGAGTGCGGCTCGGCCGACATGATCGCGATGCGCTGGCCGTGGTCCTCCGGCAGGCGCAGCGTCTCCTCGTGCAGGGTCAGCTCGCCGACCAGCGGATGGCGGTAGACCCGCACGTGGCTGGCGCAGTCCTTGACCGGATGGCGCGCCCACCCCGACGCGAACTCCTCGCTCTTCACACACAGCTCACCGATGAGGGTGGTGAGCTGTTCGTCGTCGGGATACTGGCCCGAGGCAAGGCGAAGATAGCCGACGAGGTCCTCGACCTTGCGCCGCCAGTTGACGTAGAGGTCGCGGACATGGGCGTCCAGCATGATCAGCCGGGCCATGTTGGGGCGGGAGGCGCAGCGGTCCGGGGCGTTGAAGTCCAGGTGCGGCGCCACCAGTGCGTGCCCGAGCCGGTTCCAGGCGAGCACGTCGGTGCGGCGGCCGATCACGAGGGCCGGGCTGTCACGGACCGACTCGAGCAGGATCCGGACCCCGGGACGTACCCGCTCCAGCTGGCGGCTGCGCCGGGCCGATCGCTCCGGGCGGGCGAGGGTGAGCAGGTGAGCCTGCTCGTCGTCGGTGAGCCTCAGCACCCGGGCGAGCGAGCCGAGCACGGCGTCCGAGGCGTTGCGGCTCTGCCCCTGCTCCAGCCGCGTGTAGTAGGTGACGCTCACCCCGGCGAGCTGGGCGAGCTCCTCGCGGCGCAGGCCGGGCACCCGGCGCCGATCACCCGGGCGGGCGATGCCGGCCTCCGCGGGCGCGAGCCGGTTGCGACGCGAACGAAGAAACTCGCCGAGCTCGGTCATCTTCGCATTGTCACTCGGCGGGCAGGCGTTTCAGGTACCCGGAAGGTGACCCTGCCAGGGCTACCCACCCGGTGGATAGCCCGTGCAAGGCGATGGCTACTCTGCGCACCCGCCGGGATCGTCAGGCCCATGACCGACACGACCGCCACACCGACGTCCGTCGCCGTCCCGGCGCAGGCGCAGGCGCAGGCGCAGACCGGACGCGGTTCCGCGGAACCCGGCCGGCAGGCACCGGACGGCCTGCCTGCCACAACGCAGCCTCCGCAGCCCCCGCCGGCGACGGCGGCGGGCTCCGACAGTCTCACCGCTCGGCAGCGCGTCGCGCTCCTGCTGCTGCTCGGAACGCAGTTCATGCTCGCGGTCGACTTCTCCATCCTGAACGTCGCCCTGCCCTCCATCGGCGCCGGCGTGGGGTTCTCCGAAGGCCACCTGCAGTGGATCGCGACGGCCTTCGCGCTCCCGTCCGCCGGCTTCACGCTGCTGTTCGCGCGGGTCGCCGATCTCACCGGGCGGCTCCGGCTGTTCATGACCGGGCTGGGGCTGCTCGTCGTCGCCTCGCTGGTCGGCGGGGTGGCGAGCACTCCGGCGGTGCTGCTCGCCGCCCGCGTGGGCCAGGGGATGGCCGCGGCCATCGCCACGCCGGCCGCGCTCTCGCTGCTGGTGACCACGTTCCCGGAGGGGCCGGCCCGCCAGCGGGCACTCGGGCTCAACGGTGCGCTCCTGCCGGCCGGGTTCACCATCGGCGCCCTCATCGGCGGCCTGCTCACGCAGTACCTGAGCTGGCGCTGGGCCTTCCTGCTGAACGTGCCGATCGCGCTCGCCATCCTGGCCGCCGCACCGCGGGTGGTCACGGACGGGCGCGGTGAGACGGGCGGGCGACTGGACGTCCCGGGTGCGCTGACCGTCACCGGCGGGCTGGTGGCGCTGATCTACGGGATCTCCACCGGTGGCGAGGACGGCTGGGGCCGGCCCGTCGTGTGGATCACTGCCGGGGTGGGCCTGGCGTTGCTGGTCGCCTTCTGGCGCATCGAGTCGACCAGCTCGCATCCGCTCGCGTCACTGGCCGTGCTGCGCCGGCGCGCGGTGGGTGGCGGCAACGCCGGCGGATTCGTGATCTTCGCGATGGGCAGCGCGATCGTCTTCCTGCTCACCGTCTACCTGCAGGAGCTGCTCGGCTACTCGGCCATGGTCACCGGGCTGATCTTCGGTGTCCCGGGCGCGGCGGCCTTCACCGCCGGCATCGTCGCGCCGCGGGTCCTGCGCCGGATCAGCCCGCGGACGACCCTCGTCACGGCGCTGTTCGTCCAGGGGGCGTCCGCCGTGGCGCTGGCGTTCGTCGACCTGGACCGCACCTCGCTCACCCTGGTGATGGTCGCGTCGGTGCTCGGGTTCTTCGGCCATGCCCTCGGCATCGTCGGGTTCCTGGTGACGGCGACCGCGGACCTGCCCGACGACGAACAGGGTCTCGCCACCGGGCTCGCGACCATGACCCAGCAGATCGGGCTCACCGTCGGGATCCCGATCCTGAGCGCGGTCGTCGCCGCGAACGCCGCCGGAGCCCCCGGCACCCTCGCCGCCGACGAGGCGACCCTGGACGGCATCAGGATGGCCCTGTCCATCGACGGCGCCGTCACGATCGCGGCCGGGTTCGCCGTCGCCGCCATCCTCCCCCGCCTGCGGACACGAACAGCACACACCGCGACCGACGCCGCCGCCGGGCGTACGACCGGGTGAGGCGGGTGCGTTTTCCAGAGGGTTTCTCCACCCTGTTCGCAGCAAAGCGACAACGAGATCCGCCGACGGCCGCACCGGCTGGGTGGGGGCCTTTTCCGGCCCCACCTGGCTGGATGTCAGCCATCGGATAGGCCGATCGCCCGGGCCCGGCGGGCCGGTGGGCCGGTGCCGGCTATTCTCGGCGACCACCATGACCACACCCGCGGATTTCTTTGCCGGACATGAGGGCGCCGTGCGCGCGATCGCGGTCTTCCCGGACGGCCGCCGAATCGTCACCGGCGGAGCCGACAGCAGAATCCGGGTCTGGGACCTGCCGTCGGGCCGGCTGCTCACCGAACACACCGCGCACACCGGCCCCGTCCTCGCGGTGGCGGTGGACGAGCAGTGCCAGGTGATCTCCAGCGACCAGCGGAAGACGGTCGTCTGGGCGAGCGAGCCTGCCGCGGCCTCGTCCGCGGCGCCATCCTCGGTGCCGTATCCGAGGCGCGTCGCCGAGACAGCCGTCTCGCCCCGCGGGGACACCGTGGTCAGCATCGACACCGGCCAGGACGTCGTCATCCAGCCTCCCGGGACCGGCAGCTGGCCCAGCGGCCACCGGCGCGTCGACAGCATCGCGGTGAGCGACGGAGGGCAGGTCGTCACCGGCGGATCGGAGCCGATCGTCCGCGTGACGGATCTGCACGGGGCCGAGCTGCGCCGACTGGACGGTGCCGCGCACAGCAGTGTCGCCGTGGCGGCCTCCCACGACGGCAGCCACATCGCCGTCGCGTTCGAGGAGGCTGTGAAGTACTGGGACGTTGCAAACTCCGCTACGGCGTTCGACCTGGCCGGCTGCGAGGACGCCGTCGCCCTGGCGGTGACCCCGGACGGCAGGCAGATCGTCGCGGGCGACGTCCGTGGCGGGATCTGGGTGTGGAACGCGGAGCAGCCCGGCCAGGCACCGGTGAGGCTGCGGGGCCACGACAAGGCGGTGCGGGCCTTCGCCGTCACACCGGACAACAAGCGCCTGGTCAGCGGCGCCGATGACGGCACGATCCGGCTGTGGGACCTGGCGACGGGTGCGCGGATCACGCCGGGCACCGCCCCCGGCCCGCTGCCGGGCCACGTCAGCGATCAGGAAAGCGCGCTCGACCTGCTCGGGTTCGCCACGGACGTCGAGAGCATGGCCGCGCTCCTCGCGGACCGCTCGACCGAGCCGCCGCTGGCGATCGCGCTGCTCGGCCGGTGGGGCTCCGGCAAGTCGAGCTTCGCCCGCCAGCTCCACGACCGGGTGGCCGCGCTGGCCGAGCAGTCCAGCCGCAGCGCGGCGCGCAGCATCTTCGCGACCAACATCCGCCAGGTGCGCTTCGACGCCTGGCACTACAACGACGACCACCTGTGGGTGGGCATGGCCGAGCACCTCTTCGCCGGCCTCGTCGAGCCGGAGCCGTCGGACACCGAGCAGATCCGCGCGAGGCGGGAGGTCCTGCGCGACAGGCTGCGCGCCTTCGAGGACCTGGCCGCCGAGGACACCAGCTGGGCACAGCGACTGCGGGCCCGGGCCCGGCTGTGGCGGGTCGACCTCGCGCGGTGGCGTGGCCGGTTCGTCCTGGCGGGGGCGGTGCTGGTGCTGGGAGTGTGCATCGGTCTGGTCGGCGTGCTGTGGGGCCCGGCCCCGGTGGTGGCGGTCGGTGGCGTCGTCGCCGTGCTGGCCGGGTTTCCCATCGTCGGCTGGCTCGTGGCGGCCTGGCAGGCGGTCAGCGGGCTCGACCAGCGGCGTGTCAACGAACTGGAGCAACAGGCGCGGGACACCCGGATGCAGCTGGCCACGCTCGACGCCGCGCAGCGGCTGGCGGTCGTGATCGAGCAGGCCCGGTCGGGCGCCTACGACCAGTATCGCGGGCTGCTCGGCCAGGTCCACGCCGACCTGCGCCAGCTCAGCGACAGCGCGCGGCGGGCCTTCGCCGAGTGGACGAGGGCCGGCTCCCGGGGCAGGCCTCCGTTGGAGCGGGTCATCCTCTACATCGACGACCTCGACCGCTGTTCGCCTCGCAGGGTGGTCGACGTTCTCGCCGCGGTGCACATGCTGCTGGCGCTTCCGCTGTTCGTCGTGGTGGTCGCCGTGGATCCCCGGTGGCTTCGGCGCTGCCTCGAGCAGTACTACGCCGAGATCTTCGCCGGGAACGCGGACGCCGCCGGCGGCGCGACACCGTTCGACTACCTGGACAAGATCTTCCAGGTGGTCTTCGCGCTGCGGCCGATGGGGGCCGAGGCCGACCGCTACGTGGAGTGGCTCGTGCCGACGGCCGCCGAGAACGAACGCCCCCGGCGCCGGGAAGCCGAACCGCCTGAGGCCAGGCCGCGCCCCGGTTCCGGGGAGCCCGACCGGCCCGGGCCGGGACGCACCGGGCGGGCGGCCACACCCGGCGGGATGCCGCCCCAGCCGGACCAGCTGCGGCTGCGCCCCCAGGAGCTGCGGTTCGTCCAGCGGCTACGCCCGATGCTGGAGACACCGCGCGCGCTGAAACGGTTCGTCAACCTGTACCGCCTGGTGCGCGCGGGAATTCCCGACAACGAGCTCGACGACTTCATCGGCATCGACGAAAACGGCCCCTACCAGGCGGTGCTCGTACTGCTCGCGGTACTCGTGGCCGATCCGGAAGGCGGCCGGACCCTGATAAAGGCGCTACACGGACAAGTCGACGGGACCGGTATCCACGAGCTGATCGAGGAGCTGTCCCGCCGCGAACAGCCCTGGCGGGTACACGACATCTGGGCGCGTCTGCTGGCTCTGCTGGGAGACGGGAATTCCGTACACAGTAGTCTTCCCACCTACCGGCGCTGGGCGGGAACGACGGCGCGGTTCAGTTTCGAGACCTGGGATCTGACCGAGCCCCGCTGACCATCAGGAGGCGACCGTGTTCGGCGGACGGGCACACCGGTTCTTCCGCCGCCGTCACGCACTCGGCGGTCTGGTCGGCGTCGTCCTCGTCGCGGCGACCGCGGTGGCGCCGCGCGTCGCGGTCGGCGGCCACGGCCCGGCCGACTGCGACCGCACGGAGACGATCCGGGTCACCTCGTCCACGGAGAAGGCCGGCGTCATGGCGCAGCTCGTCGACCGGTACAACGACGCGGGGCGCGCCGTGGCCGGCCTGTGCGGGCACGTCCAGCTCAGCGCCCGCACCTCCGGGGCGACGAAGAACGACCTCGCCGAAGGCATGAAGGACCCACCGCAGGTGTGGCTGCCGACGTCGTCGATGTGGACGAGCCTGCTCGCGCAGGAGGGGCACGGCGACCTCCTGGTGCCCGAGCCCGCGCACCGGTCGGTGACCCGGAGCATGCTCGTCATCGCGATGCCACAACCGGTGGCCGAGACGCTGGCGCAGCACGGCGCCCCGCTCGCCACCTGGAAGGACGTGCTCGACCTGGCGCAGAAGGGCTGGTCCGCCTACGGCCGATCGGAATGGGGGAAGTTCGTGCTCGGCCGGGACAACGCGGAGACGTCGACCTCAGGGCTGGCCGCCACGGTCGCCACCTATCTCGCCGCCGCCCACGCGACCGGAACCGCGACCACACCCACCTCCGACTGGCTCAACGATCCGGACGTCGTCGGTTTCGTGCACGGAATCGAGTCGTCGGTTTCGCGGTACGGCGACGAGGCGGTGCTGTTCATGCAGCAGATCTACGACGCCGAGCAAAAACAGGACGATGCCGCCTACCGGCCGTATGTCGACGCGATAGTCATCCAGGAGCAGATGGTCTACCTGTACAACCGAGGCGCGCCCGGCGGCGATCCGGCCCAGATGAGCGATGAGCGCCAGCCACGCCGTCCGCTTCGGGTGGTGTATCCGCAGGACGGCACGCTCGAGCTCGATCACCCGTTCGTCGTGCTGGCCTCGGCGACGCCGACGCAGCGCCGCGTCGCGGAGGACTTCTACCGTTTCCTGGTCGAGGACGACCAGCAGCGGCTGTTCGCCGACGTCGGTTTCCGCCCGCTGCCCGCCAGCTCCACCGAGAACGACGAGCACGACAAGCCCGACGAGCACGATGGGCAGTCCACGGCCACCCGGCCGACCGAGCAGCTCGTACGGACGCTCGGCATACCGGCGGATCAGGCGCCGGCGCTCGTGCCGGTCCCCGACGGCAAGCTGCTCGCGGCAATGCTCGAGAACTGGGACCGGGTACGGCGCAAGGCCCGGGTGCTGCTGCTGCTCGATGTGTCGGGCTCGATGAACGAACCTGTCGACGACCCGGACAAGGCCGTCGACGCGACGAAGCTGCAGCTGATGATCCCAGCCGCCGAACGTGCGCTCAAGCTGCTCGACGACGATGACGAGGTGGGCCTGTGGACGTTCTCCTCAGGCCCGGCCTACACCGAGGTCGTGCCGGTGTCACCGGTCGGCACGGTCCGCGCCGCGCTGCAGGAGCGGCTGCGGGGACTGCGGGCACGCGGGGACACCGCCCTGTTCGAGGCCACCCAGCGGGCCAGCGAGATGATGACGGCGAACGCGGACCCGGAGCGCATCAACGCCATCGTGCTGCTCAGCGACGGGCAGAACACCGAGCGATACCCCGGTGACGCGAAGGCGCTGCTGGCCGCCCTGGACCCGGGCACCTCGGACACGCCCGTCCGGATCTTCACCGTCCCCTACGGCCGGGCCGACAACGCCGACGTCGGCACGCTCGCGGAGATCGCGCGCCTGACCCGGGCGGCCCAGTACGACGCCCGCAACCCGCTGGACATCGACGCGGCTTTCGTCCGGGTCTTCCGGAACTTCGGCTGAACGGTGGCGCTTCCACAGCGGTTCCAGGATCCGGTCGGGGTCGGCGAGGCCGTCGTGCTCGGACTCGGCGCGTTCGTGGCCGGGCTGGTCGGGCCGTGGCCGTGGCTGGCCGGTGTGGCCGGGCCGGTGACGGCGGCCCTCGTCCTGATCACGGCTACCCGACGCGGCCCGCAGCCGCCGCCCCCTCCTCCGCAGCCGCACCCGCTGGGAGCGGCGGACGCCGTCCGGCTGGTGCGGGAGTGGAGGGAGGACCTGGGAGCAGACCATCCCGCCCGCTCCCGCGCCGACGAGGTGTGCGAGCTGGCCGACACGGTCGAGTTGCTGATCCTGCGGCGGGAACACGTGATCGCCGGTATCGAGGAGGCCGCGGCGCGGGAGGCGATGGCCCGCGACCTGAGCCTGGACATCGCATACCTCACGCGCTTTCTGGACAGCTTCTACGTCTCCAGAGGGATCGCTCCGACGAGAACGGTCCACTGGGACGAGCTTCGGGAGCGCTTCAACCGGGTGCACGGCATGCTCCACAACGATCCCGATCTTTGACCCGCACGTCCCAGCGGGCACGGCCACTCGGCACGCGGCCGTGCCTGCACGCCCGGCTGTGTGCCCGCGGGGTATCCGGGAAGCATCCGAGGGAGGAGCTGCGCGGAGGAGAGGGCCGTGGCGGAGTACGGGGATCGCGGTGGCACGGGGGCACCGCCGTGCTCGGTTCGTCCCGAGCTGGACTCGAAACCGGAGCCGGACCCGGAGCGTTGGCCTGGCCTGGAACCTGTGACCGAGCTGGAACCGGTGCCGGCGGCCGTGGCCGGGTTACTGGCGACTGCCCGCGGCTGCCTCGAAGTGGATGTCTGCTGGCTGTCCCGGCTGATCGGCGGGACCCAGGTGATCGAGGCCTGCAGTGGGGACGCGGCCTCGTTCGGCGTTCGCCCCGGCTCGACCGTCCGCTACGGCGACCGGCGGCACTCGCGCGGGCACACCGGCCACCGGCCCGCACCGGCCGGTCAGACGGGGCCGAGCACAGGCACAGGCACGACGGTTGCCGAGGGTCAGGTCTCCGGGCGGCTCGGAGCGGGTTCGTACCTCGGGGTCCCGGTGGTGCTGGCGGACGGGCGACCGTACGGGATGCTGTGCTGCCTGAGCCACGACCGCGCCCTCACCGCACGTGGCCGCCAGGCGCGGTCCCTGATCCTGCTCGCCGGCGTGCTCGCCGAGTCGCTTTCCTGCCAGCGGCCGGACCTGGAGGCACGGCGCGGGCGGTTCCGGCAGCTGATCGACAACGGCGGTCCCCGGATGACGTTCCAGCCGGTCTTCGAGCTGCCGTCGATGGACTGCATGGGAGCGGAGGCGCTGGCGCGGTTCCCCCCGGATTTCGGTGGCCCTGAGCGTTGCTTCGCGGAGGCCGCCGAGCTGGGTCTGGACCTCGCTCTCGAGGTGTCCGCGATCAGGGTGGCGCTGCGCGCCCTGCCACGGCTCGCACCCGAGTTCGGCCTCGGCATCAACGCGTCTCCGACCACGGTCGTCTCCGGGGAGATCGCCAAGGTGATCGCCGACGTCCCCGCCGAGCGCCTCGTTCTCGAGATCACCGAGCACGACCGCATCGACGACTACCCGGCGATGGACCGCGCTCTCGATGTCCTGCGCCGGGAGGGTGTCCGGGTCGCCGTGGACGACGTCGGCCGCGGCTCCGCGGGCCTGCGTCACCTCGTACACCTGCGGCCGGACTTCATCAAGATGGACCGCTGCCTCACCCAGCACATCGACGTCGATCCGGCCCGACGCGCACTCGCGACCGCGCTCGTGAGCTTCGCGCGGGAGACCGACGGGCTGGTCCTCGCCGAAGGTGTCGAGACCGCCGCGGAGCTCGACGTGCTGATCGGCGCCGGCGTTCACCAGGCCCAGGGCCACTACCTCGCACCCCCGGGACCGCTCCCCCTACCCCCGAACGCCGATCAGACCCCTCCGGTGGCCAAGGCGTCACCGTCGGGCCCGGTCCGAGGATCGTAGCGAGGAGAACGCTGCCTGCAGACCCATCCATCATCATCGTCGTCTCAGCCGAACGCAGCCCACTCAAGATCACAAACCAGGACGCCGGCGCCGCCCTGTGATCTGACCCGAAACCGGGCGGCTGGGCGTCTTTCCGCCCCGTACGGATCCCCCTCACCCCAGCGAAAGACGCCGGGTTGGGTGTCAGTTACGAAGCGAGCGCAACTTCGGATTCCATGGTCGGTCAATTAGGGAAAGGCGGCGGCTCGGAGGGGCGATACCCGCCTTTGACCGACCGATCGATCTGCTGGGCCAGGTAGCTTCGGGCGCCCTCGACGTCCTTCTTGAACGGCACCAGGTCGATGTAGCGGATCCCGCCGAGCAGGCCATCGGGTTCGCATTCTTCGACCCTGACAGGGATCAGTCTGCGGTCCAGGCCACCGCGGTCTCGGTTGAACGCGGTTCTCCAGGAGGCCTGGACCATGTCCGACGTCAGATAGGCCTGCGACAGCACGACGATCATGCGTCTCGAGAACCTCAGGCCTTCGTCGAGTGCCCAGTAGTCGTTGATGCCCACGGGACGCCAGGCGTCGTAGCGGACCAGGTAACCGTTCTCCTGCAGGAACCCCGCGGTCCAGGCGCCCCACGCCTCGTCGGTGTTGAGCGCGGAGACGAAGAAGTCCCACTTGGTACCGTCCGACCGAACCGGGGCATTCAGACCGTCCGGATCGCCCGGGCTGGATGGAGTATTCCGGTTGTCCGGGGCTATCGTGCTCGGCGAAGCGGACGGGGGTTCCGTGCCCGCCATGCCCGGCGGGCGACCGGCAGGCGCGGCGTGCACCGCGGGCAGCGGGCGGCCGGGAAGCGTCAGCCAGGCCTTGGCGGAGAACTTCTTCACCGTCGCGTCGACCTCGCGGAAGTCGCCCGGAGAGAGCCCCCGCAGCCGCGGGAGAACGACGGAATCGAAGACCTCGGACGAAAGGATCAGCGCCAGGTCCGCGTCCTGGTCGTGTGCCAGCGCATCCCGGACGGGCGCCGCGTCGGCCAGCCGCACACCGGTCACCACGGCGTCACCAGCCCAGCTGGTGCCATGCGCGAGAATGTCGCCGTCGTGGATCGAGACCCGCAGCCGGATACGGCCGAGCTCGTTACGGATCGCATTGTATTCATTCAGCGAGATACCGAGCTCGCGGATGAAGTCGGCGACGATCCGCGCCTTCGGGATGTCGGCCGGGAACACCATGAGATAGCCGTCACCCCGGTCCTGCTGCAGAAGAGCTGGGGGTATTCTCGCCTCGACTAGCGCACCCTCGATGATTCCTCGCAGCCCATCGCGCCGCTGCCTCTGATCCAGCATTTCGAGGTCGCTGTAGCCGACGGCGTCGAAGGCGACGACGGTGCCGTTCATGGGTAGCTCACCATCCGCGCGCGGCACCTGGCCGGCGCCCCAGGGAAGGCCACGCACGAATGCGGCGGCCAGCCCCGTCTCAAACGCCTGGTTGGTGGGGAAGTCTCGGGCCGCGATGGTGAGAATCCTGCGGCGGGCGTTGGGGAGCACGCCCTGGACGAGCCTGGCGTTGACCGCATGCCAGTACTCGATCGCGGTCGACGTCCCCTGGGGGAGCCTCGCTGACGCCAGGCCGGCCTGCCGTAGGAGCTGACCAGCGGAAATCCGCTCGGAATAGACGGCCGCGAGGGCCAGCACCTCCGCCTCAGCCAACGAATGGACCAGCGTCTCGGCACCGTCGGCGCCGAGATTGGTGCTTTCGAACTGGCTGACCACGCTGGCGAGCTGGCGGTTGGCGGGGTAGGCCCTAAAGGCTTCGGTGAGCAGCTGGGCCAGCCAACCCCCGGCCTGCGCGTCCCTGACGACCCTGAACACAGCCTCCGCCACGGTGCCGAGTTCGGGCACGTAGTCGGCTAAAGGCCGGTCGAGCGTGTCGAGTAGCTCCGCGAGCCGCCCCCGGGTGGGACAGACGGCGAGGAGGGCATCCCGTACCGCACGTCTCTGCGCTCCGTCCATCGCCGCGATCTTCGACTCGTCGATCCTGGGCACAGCCGCTTCCACGTCCGGGATGCGGCTGAGGTCGGGCTGGTGGGCGAACTGGTAGCGCATCGCCGCGAACCAGCCGGGGGCCAGTGAGTGCTCGGTGCCCGCGGTCGACTCGGACTCGGCGAGCCAGCGTTCGGCCGCCTCCGGGTCGAGCAGGTGCAGCGCGGTGAGCTGTTGGGCCTTCTCCAGCTCGGGGCGATGCCGCCAGGTGCCGGTCTGCTCGGCGTACTGCCAGAGCAGGTTGGCGACGGCGAGCACCCGGTCCATCCCGTACCGCGCGCGCAGCGAGGTGAGCAGGAACCGGCGAAGCTCCGGCTCGATCTCGAACAGGCCGTCACCGATGTCGCGGAACACCGGCGAGAGCAGCAACTCGGCCTCGACCACGTAGTCCAGCGGCTCGTCGTCCAGGAAGAAGTTCACCCGCAGCAGGTGCAACAGACGGGCGTCGACGACCACCGGCACGGCGGCATGGCTGGCCAGCCCCAGTGGTCCATCACTCAGCTCGGCCAGCAGGTCCGGGCGGCGGCGCGCGGCGGCGGCTGGGTCGGTGTCGGCGTTCACAGCGGCGCCTCCACCAGGACCGACCGGCCGCGCAGAGCCTCCACCGCCGCGTCGAGGCCGGCCTTGGTGGCCAGCGGGAACATCGGCACATGCCGGCCGACCCGGCCGGCGGTCGAGCCGGCCCAGCGGCCGGCCGGCGTCGGGTTCAGCCAGACCAGGCGACCGCACCGTTCCCGTAATGCCTTCAGAAGGGCGATCGTGTCGAGAAGCCGCACCGGGTCGTAGCGGCCGCGGGCGGCCCCCGCGTCCCCGATCACCACCGCTCCCGTCGGGCCGCCGGCCGCCGTCGCGTCGTCGAGGTCGAGCAGGTCGGCCAGCCGCTCGGCCCGGGTCAGCGCCGGGTCGGCGTAGACAGCGCCGTTCGGCAGCGGCGAGATCCGGCGCAGGATCTCGTCGAGGTGGCCGGCGAACGGGTCGGACAACGTGTCCAGCAGCCGCCGGTCGGGGCTCGGGGCCGGCACGTTGTGGAAATATCGAACAGTGGTCGTCTCGGAGCGGGCGGTCTCCGTCAGCGCGGCCCGGACGTGTTCGACATAGTCCGCGTACGGGGCCATCGACCCGCCCGCGTCGATGAGGACCAGCATGCGGGCGGCGTTGCGCCGCCGGGCGACAAGGACCGGCGCCGTCGCCACGCCGCTGGCGCAGCGCCGGCGCAGGGATGCGTCCACGTCGACCTCGACGGCGGGGCCGACCCGCACCGGGCGGCGGACCCGCCGCCAGGCCTGCGCGATCTCCCGGTCGCTCACCGGGTACCGCGGAACCAGCACCAGCCGGCGGTCCACATCGGCGAAGGACGGGGCCGGAAGCGCCGGCAGACCGCCCATCGGGTCGGCGCGGACCTCCCCAGCACCGAGTGAACCAGCGGAATCCGGCCCGGCATCGGGCCTGCCGACGGTCGGGCCTCCAGCGGCGTCGTCCTCCGCCGAGTCGTCCTCGCCGACAGCCGGCGGGTCGAGGTCCGGCACGTCCACCCGCAGGAACGCGGCCCGCACGACGTCGGCCTCGCGGTCCGACTTGGCCCACAGCGTGACGCACAGGTCCTCCAGTGCCGCGCGGGAGGACCAGCCGAAGCCGGCGGCGAGAGCCTGGCGCAGCGCGGCGACGTCTTCGGGGCCGAGCATGAACGCTCGCCGCCGCAGCTGGTCGATCAGATCGGTGACGAACGTCGGAGGGCCGGGGGTCATCCGCCGTCACCACCCGGCAGCCCGCGCGGCAGGCGATCCCCGATGGCTCGGCCGGACGGCGAGGCAGCGCCCGGTGCCGGCATGGTCTCAGCCAAGGCGACGTCGGAGCGCACCTTCAGCAGCGCGCCGATGTAGGGCAGGAGGTCCAGTTCGACGACCGGTGTCTGGACAGCCCGCAGGTAGCCGACCCAGTCAAGCAGCTCGGACAGGCCCGGCCGCTTGGTCAGGTTCAGCGACCGCAGCCGGACCAGGACGTCGATCGCGCCCTCGCGCAGCGCCGCTTCAGGCACCTCGTGCGCGGCCAGGATCTCGTCCAGCAGCCCGACGTCACGCGGGAACTCCACGAAATGGAAGACGCACCGCCGCAGGAACGCGCTCGGCAGCACCTTCTCCTCGTTGTTTGTCACGAAGATGATCGGCCGCAGGTCCGGTCGGTCCTCCGGGACGGCGTGACGGCGGCCGGGCTGCTCGGCGACGTCGAAGGCGAGCTGGTCCAGCTCGCGCAGCAGGTCGTTCGGGAAGTCGATGTCGGCCTTGTCGATCTCGTCGATCAGCAGGACGGAGCGCCGCCCCTGTTCGGCCCGGGCGATGGCCCGCCCGAGCGGCCCCAGCCGGACGTAGTCGCCGACGTTCCCCGGGTCTCCGGCTGTTCCCGCCGGGAGCTGGGCGTCATACAGCCGGCGGACTGCGTCATAGGTGTAGAGCAGGTCCTGGGCCCGGGTCGTCGACTTGACGTACATCTCCTCCAGCGGCAGGCCCAGCGCGTAGGCCACGGCATGGGCCAGCCGCGTCTTGCCCGCGCCGGGGTCGCCCTGGAGCAGCAGCGGCCGCCCCAGGGCGACGGCGACGTTGACCGCCTCGGCCAGTCGGGGGCCGGCGATGTAGGGCTCTCGGCCAACCTCCACCGTGTCGGTGACGGTGGCCGGCACCGGTTCCAGGTCGGCCCGCTCGATGCGCCGACGTTCCGGGAGGGCTGCGGCCGGGTCGAACTGCGTGGACGTGTCGACCCGATGGCGGGTACGCATCAGCCGGTTCCCTCCAACCAGCCGCGGAACGCGGCCTGATCGCGATGCAGCTCATCGACGCTCTGGTCGATCGCCGAGTACAGAGCCCGGACGTCGAGAACGTCGCTGTCCGGGAGGCCGAGCGCGGCGCGCCGGCAGAGGTGCTCCTGCCAGGCCCAGCGCAGCGCCAGTGGCCAGCCGTGGGTCTCCGCCAGCCGCGACACCGCGTCGTGCGCCCATTTCCGGACGTCCGACGAGGTGAAGCGGGGTGGGTCGAGAACGATGATGTCGTCCGGCAGAGCCATACCGACCCGGCTGACGAACAGCAGCACCAGTTGCCTGGGCCCGGCGACGAAATCGCTCCGTACGCGATCCCAGAACACCTCGATCGCCGCCGGAATCCGGTCGCCGCGCCCCCGCTCGACCCCGTCGACGTGGACCCGGAACGACAGGTCTCGCCAGGTCAGCTCGTCACGATGCCCGCACAGCTCATCCGCCCACAGTTCGGGCGGCCGGATGTCCTCACGCAGGTTGATCGGGGTCTTCCGGGCGACTTCGTTACTGACCAGGCCCTCGATCCGCACCTGGAGCTTGTCCAGGTACATGTCCTCGGCGTATGTGCTGGCGAAGGCGAGAACCGGTGCCCCGGTATCCACAGCGGTCAGCACGACGTCGTCCACCGAGGCGAGGTCGAAGAAGGTGCTGTTGAAGTGGCGATCGATGGCCGGGACGAACGCCCGCCCGCCGGAATCTGCACCGCCGCCCATGCGGGGACTCTCCGGCGCCTGCGGGTGACGTTCGAACTGTCGCGCGAAGATCCGTAACGGATGCCTGTCGTCCGGCGCCTCCTGGCTCGCTTCTGCCACGAGCCGCGACAACCAGCCCTTTGCCTTGGCCTCCACCAACACAGCCATCAGGATGTCCGGGACGCTGTCACCCGCATAGTCCCCGACACGCTTGTCCAGGTTGAAGCGGAGGAATCGATCCAACTGCGGACGCCCGGGATACGCGTCCTTCAACCCCTCGAAGAAGGGCCGGAGCTGTGGAAAGGTCAGCTTCTCGAGCCGGTCGACGTCAAGGTCCATCAATAACGCACCCCAGCCAACGCCGATGCCCCCCGCCCGCTCACCATCGCCGTGTCGCGACATCCTAATGCCACGGCGACGTCCGCCGTTTCCGGGCCTCGGCCGATTCTGGCGGGTGTAGCCCAGCGGCGCCCGACGCTCGCGAGGCCCCGTACACGCGAAGCGCTGCCCGAACGCCCGGCACCCGTCAGCGGTGCTCGTTTTCGTCCGATATAACGGTAGCGCCACGGCATCGTCCGGCTCCAGTAGGGACAGGAACAGATGAGTTTGTTCGATGACGATCGGATCGGAGGTCTGACCGGTCCGGAGCGGGGCACGCTCGGCGAGGTCCTGCGGAGGGCGTTTCCGGCCCGTGCCGACTGGGAGCGGCTGTTGCTGTTCCAGCTTGATCGCCACCTGGCCGACTACGCGCCCGAGGCCTCCGACCTGCGGGATATCACGCTCCGGGTAGTCGAATCGGCGACCGCTGAAGGCTGGCTGCTCGACCTTGTGAAGGCCGCCTTCGCAACCAGTGGGAACCGACAGCTGCGGGAGTGGGCGCAGCCCTACCTGACGGCTGGTCCGAAGCCGGCCAGTGGACCGCGGGTCCGGCCCGAGGCCGCGCTCGCCGCCGCGACGACGCCTGGGAGTAGAACGGCCGCCGCGGCACCAGCTGCCTCGGGCGACGACCCGCCAGTCGTGTTCGTCAGCTACGGCCACGCGGCGGACGACGACGACCAGTTCGGGTTGTTCGTCGACGATCTGCGGGCCGCGATTGTTCGCGTCACCGGCGTAAGCCCGGCCCGGGCCCTCTACGTCGACACCAGCCTGAGCGTGGGCATCGAATGGTCACCGGAGCTCGTCGAGGCCCTCTCAGGCTGCCGGGTTCTCATGCCCTTCTACAGCGTGAGCCTGATGAGCAGCCGTGGCTGCGGCCGTGAATGGGCCTACTTCACCCAACGTCAGGACGAGTTCGAACGGGCGACCGGCAGGCCGGCGGACTCGATCCTCCCGGTGCTCTGGGACAACCCCGCGAACTACGCCGACCGGCTCGCGAAGCCGCCCTTCCCCGCCGTCCAGTTCGCTCCGAACGGCGCCGAGTTCCGGCGCTACCGGGAACGGGGGCTGCGCCACCTGTACAGCCGCCGGGACACTTTCGGAACGGAGGTCCGAACCGTCCGCGACTATCTCGCGGACCTCGTCGCGGACCTCACCCGCCGCCCGCCACTGCCGCCAGGCCCTCTCGCTGTCGCCTTCGACGCGATCACCCCGGCCTTCGGCGGCGCGTGACGAACCCATCTGCACTCGCGGCCGCATGAGACGACACCACTCGTTTCAGGCCCGCCGTTCCGATCCGGGGTTCTCAGGGTCCGCTGGTGGGATGTCCCGGTCCGCCTCGGACCCGGGTCTGGCGTTGGTGAGGAAGCCGCGCAGCGGCCCGTCGGCATGCGTCATTGCGACACCGCCCCAGACGGCGGCGAACAGGTCCCCCGCCGTCACCAGGCCGATGGTGACAGCCACGGAGGCGAGGGCTGTCAGAGCGAGCCATCCGAGGAGAGAGGCGGTACGCGTGGGGTGGCAGTGGTCATCCATGTCGCCTTCTTCCGGTCGGGTTGTGATGACCAGCTCCTAGACGCTGTGGCAGGCTGTTCCCACTCCGCCACGATGTGAGCAATCCCGACGCCGGCAGGCGTGGGATCGCCCAGCCGGCGGCCATAGAACAACCCAAGGACAGGCCTGCGGGGGTATGGCTGAGGTAGTTGGACTGGACGACGCTCCGTATCCCGAGCCGTCGTCACGAGCCTCGGGTGACGAGGCGTTGTACGCCCACCTGGTCAAAGTCGGGTTCGCCGGGCCCGACTATCAGGCGGTCGCCGACACGCTCGCCCGCTACGCGTACCCGATCCTGTATGCCTGGCTGGCCAGCGGGCAGATCGTGCAGGAATGCGCCCACAAGGGCGTCCACGGCATCCACCGCCTCGCCGCCGACAAGATCACTCTGAACCATCACGACATCGACGACCTCGTCCAGGACACCCTCATCACCGCGCTGGACCGGTTCGCCCGCGCCGGCCGTGAGCGCCGCGGCTGGTCCCCACAGGGAGGGGCGGCGCTACGCACCTACTTCATCAGCGGCTGTCTGTTCGCCTTCGGCGACGTCTACCGGCGCTGGGAACGTGACCACGACCGTCACGCCCCGCATGACCCGACCGCCCTGTCAGCCCCGTCAGCCAGCATTGACCCGGCCGACCTGATCGTCCTTCGTCAGACCCTCAAAGACGCGTTACCCCCGCCGGGACGGGCACTCACCGCAGTCCTTCTCAACGCAGCGGGCTACACCCACGCCCAGATCGCGCGCATCCTCGGAGAGAACACCACCAGCCGAGCCGTCGAAGGCCTGCTCCACCGCCACCGCGGAGCGCTGAAAGGAGGAACCCAGCCATGACCGACCCCGACCCGGTCGACATCCATCAACTCCTGGCCGACTCCTCCCTCGGTGACCCCATCAGCCGCCAGATCCAGGACCACGCCCCAGACACCCTCTCCACCACCCTCCGAACCCACACGCCCACGCAGCCACGCGAGAACACGGACGTCGACAGGGTCAAACTCCCGGGAAAATTCTCTTCGTCCGAGACGTCCTCGCCCTTTCCGCCGGGCAGCCTGCCGGCACGCCTGAACCCGGTGCTGCGCCAGCAGCTTCTCTCCCTCGGCGGCATCCGCCACTACCCGCACGGCGAGATCCTGATGCGGGAGGCTGAGCCGTACGACGAGGTCATCCTGATCCTGGACGGCTTCGTGAAGATCACCGCGATCGGCGAGGAGAACCGGCTCGCCTTCCTGGTCATCCGGTCGCGGGGTGACGTGCTGGGTGAGATCAGCGCGATGGAGCAGGACACCCACACCGGAACCGCGACGGCGGCCGGGCCTGTGGTGGGCCGGGCGATGAGCGCGGTGGCCTTTCGCTCGTTCGTCGAGCAGAATCCGCCGGCGGCCTTCGCGGTCGCCGAGATGGTGGCGAAGAAGCTCCGCGACTCCATCCGGCACAGGGTGGAGCATGTCGACGGCCCGGTACGCGGCCGGCTGGCCCGGGTCCTCATCGAGCTGGCCACGCTGTGGGGCCGGCCAGCCGCCCGCGGCGTGCAGCTCGCGGTGGGTCTGAGCCAGCCCGAGCTCGCGGCTCTGGTCGCCGCCGACGAGCGCTCGGTCAACCGGGCACTCGCCGAACTGCGAAGCATGGGCGTGGTGGACGTCGGCTACCGCCGTGTCGCCCTTCTCGACCTGGCGGGCCTCGAGAGGATCGCCTTCGGCCACCCGAACGACAAGGACAGCCTGTCACCCGACCGCACCTAGTCGGGCACCTGGTTCCGATCCACGGCGATGACTCAAGTCATTGACTCAAGTCATCGAACTCGCTAGCTTTCCGGATGTGGCGGCGGGCGCGAAGGCTGGAGGCCGGGAGGCGCAGCGACGCGCGACCCATGAGCGGCTTTTCGCCGCCGCGGTGGCGGAGTTCGAGCGGACGGGTGCGGCGGCAGCCGATGTGGGCGCGATCGTCCGGGCGGCCGGCGTGGCCCATGGCACGTTCTTCTCCCATTTCCCGACGAAGGAACACGTCGTCGCCGAGCTGGGCCAGCGCGAAGAGGTCCGGATGGCCGCCGAGCTCGATGACTTCCTGGCGGCTCCCCGGGGCCTGACGGAGCTTTTCGCGGTCGTCACCGCGATGGCGGTGTCGCTCGAGGAGCGCATCGGCACACTTCTTTTCAGAGAACTTCTCGCGCTCTATTTCTCGCCGTCACGCCCCGAGCTTCGGCTGTGGCCGGAGCATCCGGTCGTCGCCCGCGTCATCGGCGAGGTCGGGTCCGCTCGGGACCGCGGCGAGATCGATGCGGGGGCCGACCCCTCGAACAGCGCGACGGTTTTCCTTCTCGGGCTCTACGCACTGCTGCTCACGCAGGAGAACAACGCGGCACGGGCTGGCGCGCTCGACCAGTTCGCCACCACGGTGCTGCGCGGCCTGGAACCCCGGTAGGTCCCCGCCAAGCGGAGGTGGACGATGCACGAGGCATCGCAAGAAACGACCGACAGGTACGAGTCACTCGACTTCCTGACCGACGGAACAATCATCCGGGATCCGTACCCGTACTACCAGTTCCTGCACGAGCGGCGTGGCCCGGTCTGGATCGAGCCCGTCCACGGCATGGCGATGGTCACCGGGTATGAGGAGGCCCTCACCGTCTACCGAGATCACGAGACCTTCTCGTCGTGCAACGCGCCCTCCGGGCCGTTCTCGGGATTCCCCGCCAGCCCCGAGGTCGACGACGTCAGCGCACTGGTCGAGCAACACCGCGCGGACATGCCGTTGCACGGGTACATGGCCACCTGGGACCCGCCCGAGCACACCGCGTACCGTTCCCTGCTCACCGGGCTGTTCACACCACGGCGGCTCGCGGCGACCGAGGCCTTCATGGGGCAGCTCGCCGAGCGCCAGATCGACGAGTTCCTCGAACGCGGAGCCTGCGAGCTCATCTACCAGTTCGCGGTGCCGTACACCATGCTGGTGATCGCCACCCTCCTCGGCGTGCCGCAGGAGGACCTGCCGCGTTTTCGGGCCTGGTTCGACGCCCAGCAGGCCCGCAACACCGCCGGTCAGGGAAGGGTCCAGGTCGAGGACCTGAACGTCCTGTCATCCTTCGAGGACGCCTTCACCAGCTACCTGGAGGACCGTCGGCGGCGGCCACGGGAGGATGTTCTCACCCATCTGGCGCAGGTCACCTTCCCCGACGGTTCGACACCCACGACCACCGTGCTGGCGAACGAGGCCGCCTTCCTGTTCGCCGCCGGGCAGGAGACCACCGCGCGAACCCTGGCCTTCGCCGTGCAGTACCTGGCGGAGCATCCCCGGACGCAGGAGTTCCTCCGCGAGCACCGGGACCGTGTCCCGGGCTTCGTCGAGGAGATCCTCCGGCTGGAGAGCCCGGTCCAGGATCATTTCCGGCTGGCGCGGAAGGCCACCACGCTCGGCGGTGTGTCGATACCCGCCGGAACCACCGTGATGATGATGATCGGTGCCGTCAACCGCGATCCGCGCCGCTTCGACGCGCCGGACGAGTTCAGCCTCGACCGCCGCAACAGCTACGAACACGTCACCTTCGCGCGGGGCGTCCACACCTGCCTCGGCCAGCCGCTCGCCCGCGCGGAGGCCCGCATCGGCCTGGAACACATCCTCGACCGGATGGCCGACATCAGGATCTCCACCGTCGAGCACGGCCCCGCCGGCGCCCGCCGGTACGACTACGACCCGACCAGCCTTTTCCGCGGCCTGAAGGCGCTGCATGTCGAGTTCACCGCGGCCGACCGCCGTGCCGGGGTCGCACGGCCCTGACGGGTGCTACCGGCCCTGACCGGTGCTACCGGGCCTGCCAGGTTTGCGCGATCCGCGTGTAGAGGTCGTGGTGGTCGGCCGGCCAGGTGAGCCCCGCCTCCAGGGTGTTGAGGGCCACGTGGGTGGCGCCCAGTTCGATCCAGCGGTCGATCCTGGGCGTCACGTCGTTCAGGCTGCCGGGGGTCAGCCGTACCTGCCCCTGCAGACCGAGGGTTGCCGGGTCTCGGCCGGCCCGTTCCGCCGCGGCGCGCACCGCCGTCCACGCCGCGGCGAGCCGGCTGCCGCCGCCGAGCGCGGGATGGGGCATCCAGCCGTCGGCGACCCGGCCCACCCGTTCAAGTGCGGTGGGCGCGTCACCACATCCGATCCAGATCGGAATCGGTCGCTGGACCGGCAGGGGCTCGACGCCGGCGCGGTCGATGATGTCGAACCGACCCCGGTGATCCACCACGGGCTGGGTCCACAGCTGGCGCAGCAGACCGATCTGCTCCTCCAGACGGGCGGCGCGCGAACGGAACGACACGCCGAGGCCTTCGTACTCCACCTCGTTCCACCCGATGCCGACGCCGAGACGCAGCCGGCCGTCGAGAAGCAGGTCGACGGTCGCCGCCTGCTTGGCCACGAGCGCCGTCTGCCGCTGTGGCAGGACGAGGACCCCGGTGACGAGCTCGAGGGAGCTGGTGGCGCCGAGATACGCGAACAGGGTCAGCGGCTCGAGGAACGGCGTCCGGTGGTCGTAGTGGCCGGTCCAGCCCGGGCGGCTCTGCGAGTCCGCGCCGAGCACGTGGTCGTAGGCGATCAGATGATCGAATCCGAGCTCTTCGACGTGCTCGACGAAACGTCGTACCGCACGCGGGTCGCTCGGACGGATCTCCGCCTGTGGGAGCACCACTCCCAGCCGAACAGGCCCGTGGCCCGGCCGAACCGACCCATGCGTCATGCCCGCGGGCCTCCCGCCGCGACGGACGTCGAGAGCCAGGTCGGGCGGAAGCGCCGCCGCCGTATCTCCCAGTGATCGTGCCTCCGGACGAACTCGTCGTCGTACCGGCCGAATACGGAGGTGGCTGAACCGCGCGCCGCGTCCACCAGGACCGCGTGCAGGTAGCACGACGCCGCGGCGACCGCGGCTGATGCCTGGAACTCCACATGGTGCGTGGAGATCTGATGCAGTGTCGGGCCGAGAGGGTCGTGGAAGTCGGCGGCCCAGGCCATGAACTCGTCCAGGGTTCCCACCTGGAGCCGCATGCCGAAGCTGATCGTGGCGTCGGGCGCGAAGCAGGCACGCAGCGCCACCCAGTCCCGGCGGTCGATGGCGATCGCATAGGAGTTCTGCACCGCCATGATCGCGGCGGCGTCGTCGGCGTCGGTCACGCTGCCTCCCACCTGGATCTCCTGTCAGCACCGCAGGCCGACATCGTTCTCGATATCGAGATCGACGTCAACATCCGCGGTCGAACCGGCCGCCGCCAGACACCGGACACCAGACACCAGACACCAGACACCCCGACACCTCCGACCAGGGAGGGGATTACCTGGGCCCACAACCTGAAACGGCCAAAACGGTCGCCGAGTTCTCGGTTCGAGATGTACTGAGCGAGTATCCGTCCGGCGGATTCGGCAAATGCCGGCCAGCGGCCGGACCGCGCGTCTAAGATCCGCTCGTCCAGGCGCATTCACCGCACGGCCCGCCCGGCTGAACCGGGCGTCTTCGTGCTGTGGAGCAAGCGGTAGCCATGCGCCCGGGAAGGCCGCGCGCGCCGGGCGGCCTGGATGTCGTCCACCTGGAGGAATCGCGCCGATGCCGCTGAATCGTGACGACTGGTACGACACCTCTCGCGACCTGGAGTGGACCCTGTCCTATGTCGACCCCGAGGTGGCGTTCCCGACCCGGTGGTCAGGCGCCCAGGGCATTCCGGCCGAGGCCTGGCAGGCGTGGGACGAGCCGTTCCGGGTCTCCTACCGCGACTACGTCCGGATCCAGCGCGAGAAGGAGGCGGGCGTCAAGGCGGTCAGCAATGCGCTGCTGCGATCCGCCACCTACGAGAAGCTCGACCCGGCCCACGTCGCCGCCTCCCAGCTGCACATGGGCACGACCTGCATGGTGGAGCACATGGCGGTCACCATGCAGAGCCGGTTCTGCCGGTTCGCACCCACGCCCCGGTGGCGCAACCTCGGCGTCTTCGGCATGCTCGACGAAACCCGGCACACCCAGCTGGACATGCGCTTCGCACACAACCTGCTCCGGCACGACCAGCGGTTCGACTGGACCCAGAAGGCGTTCCACACCAACGAGTGGGGCGTACTGGCCGTGAAGAACTTCTTCGACGACGTGATGCTCAACGCGGACTGCGTCGAAGCCGCACTCGCGACCAGCCTCACCGTCGAACACGGATTCACCAACATCCAGTTCGTCGCCCTGGCCGCCGACGCGATGGCGGCCGGCGACATCAACTGGTCGAACCTGCTGTCCTCGATCCAGACCGACGAGGCCCGGCACGCACAGCAGGGCTTCCCGACGCTGGCCGTGCTCATGGAGCACGACCCCGAGCGGGCCCAGAAGGCACTCGACGTCGCCTTCTGGCGGTCGACCCGGCTGTTCCAGACCCTGACCGGCCCCGCGATGGACTACTACACGCCGCTCGACCAGCGCAAGATGTCGTTCAAGGAGTTCATGCTCGAGTGGATCGTGAACCACCACGAGCGGGTTCTGGAGGACTACGGGCTGAAGAAGCCGTGGTACTGGGATGATTTCCTGCACTCGCTGGAGAACGGCCACCACGCCATGCACATCGGGACCTGGTTCTGGCGCCCGACGCTGTTCTGGCGGCCCAATGCCGGGGTCTCCAAGGACGAGCGGGCCTGGCTGAACGAGAAATATCCCACGTGGGAGGAGAACTGGGGCGTCCTGTGGGACGAGATCATCAGGAATGTCAACGACGGCTCGATGGAACAGACCCTTCCCGAGACCCTGCCGTCACTGTGCAACCTGACCCAGCTGCCGCTCGGCTCCGCCGCGTCCCGGCATGACCTGGCCCCGCACCAGCTGGTCTACCGGGGCCGTCTTTACCATTTCGACCACGCGGTCTCGAAATGGTGCTTCGAGCAGGACCCGGAACGTTACGCCGGCCATCAGAACATCGTCGACCGGTTCATCGACGGCCAGATCCTGCCACCCGACCTCACCGGTGGGCTGGCGTACATGGGCATCACCCCCGAGGTGATGGGCGAGGACGTCTACAACTACGCCTGGGCGAAGGACTACGCCGGCACCGAATCCGACTGACCGGGATCTCCCCGGAAAACCGGCCAGGATGGTCGACCTCCAGGCCGAACGCCAGGCCGACCTCCAGGCCGAACGCCAGAAATCCGAAGGGATGTCCGCATGGCAGCGTTTCCGATCACCGGCCGGTTCGTCGGCGACTTCGTCCCGCATCTCGTCGCCGTCGACACCGAGGACACCCTGGACGAGGTGGCCGCGAAGGTGGCGGTCCACAGCGTCGGGCGCCGCGTCGCCCGGCCCGCCACCGAGCCCGGGTACGAGGTTCTGCTCGACGGCCGGGTCCTCGACCCGGCCGCGACCTTCGGCCAGGTCATCGTCGAGCACCAGATCCTGCCGCTGCAGTGGATCGACGTCCGGTTCCGGGAGTCGAAGCTCCCCACCGCCGAGCCGGGCGCCGTCCATGCCTGAGCCGGGCGACGGCTTCGTCGACCTGGTCGACACCGACAGCCTCTGGGACGGCGAGATGGAGGCGTTCGACGTCGGCGCCGACGAGGTGCTCCTACTCAGGGTCGACGGGGAGATCCGCGCTTACGACGGCGCCTGCCCGCACCAGAGCATCTCCCTCGTCGACGGGGAGCTGGCCGGCGGCGTGCTGACCTGCAGCGCCCACGAGTGGCAGTTCGACGCGCGCACCGGCGAGAGCATCAACCCCCGGGGAAGCCGCCTGACCCGTCATGACGTGCGGATCGACGAGTCCGGCGTGATCCAGGTCCGGCTCTGCTCCCGCACCCGTTCCGGCGCGCAGCCAGCCCCGACGGAACCCGCACAGGCCCGCTAGCCGACCGCCGGCCGCATGCTCGCCCTGCCCCACAGCCCGCACACGCTCCGTCCGACAGAAGGATTGGCACCCAGATGGCGATACTCGAGATGACGCCCGACGCCGAAGCCTCGCCGGACCTCGTCGGCCCGGTGATCCGGGCCGGCAACCTCGCCGAGGCGGTCATCGAGGCGGTCGCCCTCGACAATCCCGGCTCGGACGTCCTCGTCCTCGACCGCGACGACTACGTCCGGGTCCACACGCTCGGCACCTGCCGGCTGACCCAGGCGAGCCTGCAGGCATGCCTCGGCCAGCCCTGCCGGCTCGCCGAGCTCGAGATCGACATGCCGTCGTTCCGGGGAAGGCTGAAGACCCGCGACGACGAGTACCTGTGGTTCTACAACCAGCGCGGCGCCGCCACCCCAGGAGATCAGCGATGACGAATCCCCAGGCCACCCCACGCTCGCGCCAGCGCGCGCTGAAGACCTGGAGCGCGTTCGGGAACCTCGGCCGGCGCCCGACCGAGTACGAGATCCTCACCCACGGCCTCAACCACACCACCGGGCGCCCCGTGCCGCTGGAGATGGGCCCGGACGTCCATGGCAACGTGTGGCTGCGCGAGCACCGGGACGCGACGAGGCTGCGCTGCGCCGACTGGGACGCCTTCCGCGACCCGGACGCGATGACCTACGGCAAGTACGTCGCGCAGCAGGACGATCAGGAGACCTACGTCGAAGGCCTGCTGGAGCAGTTCGAGCGGGAGGAGCACGACGCGGCGCTCGGCTCCGAGGCCGTCGCCCTGCTACGGCGGGCCCTGGCGCCGAGCCGCTACCTGGCGCACGGCCAGCAGATGCTCTCCGCCTACCTGCAGCAGCTCGCGTCCAGCAGCTATGTCGCGAACTGCGCCGCGTTCCAGACCGCGGACCAGCTGCGCCGCGTGCAGCTCACCGCCTGTCGCACGACCCAGCTGCGGTCGGCCCATCCGCGGGCCGGGTTCGCGACCGGGGAGCGCCAGGCCTGGGAGGGCGCCGACGACTGGCAGCCGATCCGCCGTGCGGTCGAGCTCGCACTTGTCGAGTTCGACTGGGACCGTGCCTTCGTCGTCACCAACCTCGTCGTGAAACCGGTCGCCGACCTGCTGACGCTGAGCGAGCTCGGCAGGCAGTGCGCCGAGGCCGGTGCCCGGCTGGACGCGCTGATCCTGGAGAACCTGTGGATCGACGCCCAGCGCGGCTGGCGGTGGACCGCCGCGCTGACCAGGTTTCTGCTCGCCGACGAGGCCAACCGGGAGGTGCTGCAGGGCCACCTCGACGAGCTCGCCCCGCTGGGCGACGCCATGGCCGACTCCGGGGGCCGGCTGCTCGCCACCGGCAGCGGACGTGACGCCGCCGAGATCTCCGCGGCTGTGCGCACCCGGTGGGGCGCCCTCCTGGCCGAGGCCGGTCTGGCCGCCGCGGCCGGTCCTGCTGCCGGCACACCCTGACCACGCCGTCACGGACTGCACCGTTCGGACTGCGGATGGTTGCCGCCAAGCAAGAGTGGAGGCTTTTGGTCGTTCGGACAGCCAAAATCCTCCGCCCTTGCCGAGCGTCAAGCAATTTTCTCGAGTGAATTGCAGACACGGCGGGACGGTGCCGGATCCCTGGGGGTAGCCAGGCGGCGAATGGACACGGGCCACCCGGCCGATGCCGGTGGCCCGGGCCCCGCCGCCTTTCGCGATATTGCTACACCCCCTTGACGCCCAGAAATTATCCAATATATGCGATAAGAAAACCGGTTTACCGATTCTCGAGCGTCTCCAACGAGGACACTTGTCTATCATCCTGATCGCGTGTTAAAAATCTCCCGCATGCGAATCTTCTATACATAATGGACAAGTTGACCGACGGGCCTGGCCACGATCGGGTCGCGAACGAGCCATTTTCCTTCGTCAACGTCAACTCGCGACGCCCCTGATTGCGACGCCCCTGATTGCGAGGCCTGAGACAGACCGGGCTCATTGACTGCCGACTGCCACCACCACCGGCCCCGGGGCGGCGCCCACCTGGCACTGCCCGCCAGACCTGGCCGCCCATTCCGAGCGCGCACGATCCGACAACTCTCCGATACGTCCCATCGCATATCGGCGACGACCCGCGAAGAATACCTGCCGCATTGAGCGAGCAGGAGCACCGAGGCGCATCCCGCCTTTCTCGTGCGTCGACACCCATCCTCGGACGTCGACACGAGAACAGCACTCATCGTACGAACGAGCTCGCAACAAAAGGTACCTTACGTTCCGCCCACACGGCGACGGAACGCAACAACTCTATGCACACGGAGAGCAAAATGCCCAGCACAGCAGCACAGTTACCCGAGACCACCGTTCCGGGTGACTCCACCGGCCTCAGCCGGCGGAAGTTCGTCGGGGCCGCGGCCGTAGGTGTCGGCACGGCCGCGTTCGGCGGCCTGGTCGCCAGCGCGTCACCGGCACGAGCGGTGACGACAACCGAGGTCAGCGCACGGGCGGTGGTCGTAGGCACCGGCTTCGGCGGCGGGGTGACCGCACTGCGCCTCGCCAAGGCCGGGGTACCCACACTCGTCCTCGAACGCGGCCTGCGATGGCCGACCGGACCGAACTCGAACACCTTCGCCACCCTCGCGAACCTCGACAACCGGTCGGCCTGGCTCTCCCCCACACCCCCACTGCCGAGCATCGCGAGCCTCACCGGCGGCGCCAACCAGACCTGGCCCCTCTACACCGGCGTACTCGAGGTCATCAAAGGCAACAACATGGTCGTCAACTGCGGCGCCGCGGTCGGCGGCGGCTCACTCATGTACCACGGCATGACGCTGCAGCCATCCAGATCCGACTTCACCCGCTCCATGCCCATGGCCGCCGGCCTGTACGACGAACTCAACAGCAAATGGTACCCCACCGTCGCATCAATGCTCGGAGTCTCCACCGTCCCCGACGACGTCCTCAACGCGGCACCCTACAAATCCTCCAGAATCTTCCTGGACGTCGCCCCCCGCAACCTCGGACTGAAAACCTTCAAAGTACCGCTGCCCGTCGACTGGAACTACGTACGCGGCGAGCTCAACGGCACCTACAACCCCGCCTACACCAACAGCGACATCGCCTTCGGCGTGAACAACGGCGGAAAACACTCCATCGACGTCACCTACCTCGCCGCCGCCGAAGCCACCGGCAAGGTGACCGTGCAACCACTGCACATCGTCCGCGACATCGCCCTCGCCGCCAACAACAAATGGACCCTGACCGTCGACCGGATCGACACCACCGGCACCGTCCAGGAACGCAAGATCATCACCGCGGGCGCGGTCTTCCTCAACGCCGGCTCCCCCGGCACGACCCGGCTGCTCGTCAAGGCGAAAGGCCAAGAACCTCATCCCGAACCTGCCGGACTCCGTCGGCACCCAGTGGGGCAACAACGGCGACCGCATCTACGAATGGATCGGGATGTGGCAGGACCCCGGCGCCGTCCAGGGCGGCCCGGCCTGCGTCGGCGCCACCGACACGACCAGCCCGATCCCCCTGAAGATCATCCACGCCGGGGCGCCACCCCTGATCGCCGGAATCCAGCGGCTGATGACCGTCGTCGGCTTCGGCATCGTCCCCGCCGTCGGCACCTGGGCCTACGACACGGCCACGGACGACGCCGTCCTGACCTGGCCCGTCGGCGCCGACACCGCACTACAGACCCTGATCTCCGCGCGCATGACCGGCCTCGCCCTCACCGGCGGCGGCGTCATGATCGACACCAACCTGACCGAGAACTCGACCTGGCACGCCCTTGGCGGCGTCCCCATGGGATCAGCCGTCGACCTGACCGGCCGCGTCGTCGGCCACCGCGGCCTCTACGTCCTCGACGGCGCCCGCATCCCCGGCTCCACCGGCGCATGCAACCCGTCCATGACCATCGCCGCCCTCGCCGAACACAGCATGTCCCGCATCGTCACCCAGGACGTCGGAACCATCTTCTGATTCGACGAAACACCGGCCGTCCGGGACGTCACAGCGCCTGCTATTCGCCGCGCCAGATCGGCGGGCGCTTCTGCGTGAAGGCGATCGCGCCTTCACGGGCGTCGGCGGACCGGGCGGCCCGCTTCATGATCGTCCGCTGCCTCTGCCAGGCCTCGTCGGCGCTCCACTGCGCTGATCCGGCGACGACCTCCTTGCTGCCGATGACGGCCAGCGGAGCGTTGGCCGCGATCTCGGCAGCGAGGTCCAGCGCAGCCTCCAGTGCCTCACCCGGCTCGGTGAGGGTGCTGACCAGGCCGTACTCATAGGCCTGCGGGGCGGGCAGCGTCGCGCCGGTGAGGGCGAGACGCATCGCGGTGTGGTACGGGATGCGTCTGGACAGCCGCAGCAGACCGCCGGCTCCGGAGACCAGGCCACGGCGCACCTCGGGCAGGCCGAAAACCGCGTCGGATGCCGCCGTGATCAGATCGCAGGCGAGCGCGACCTCGAAACCGCCGGCCAGGGCATAGCCCTCGACGGCCGCGATCACCGGCTTGCGCGGAGGCGAGTCGGTGATGCCGGCCAGCCCACCTTCGACCTCGGCGGCCTCGCCGTCGGCGAATGCCCTGAGGTCCTGGCCGGAGGAGAAGGTGCCGCCCGCGCCGGTCAGCACGGCCACTCTCAGATCGGGGCGGGCGTCGAACTCCCGGAACGCGTCCGCCGCCGCCTGGCTGGCCGCGCGGTTGAACGCGTTGCGCACCGCCGGCCGGTTCAGCGTTATGACCATGACGTTGCCGTCGACATCGACCAGCGCCTCGTCGGCCACCGGACCTCCTCAACAGGTTGTCTCGTCATCAGCTAATCAGCTGATCAGATCGGCTCATCGGCTTATCGGCTCATCGGCCGAACCCGGAACAACCGCTGGGCCCGTGGTCGTTCGCCCGCGGCGAATCCGCGACCGGCGAAAGTCGTTCCGGTCCGTCAGGACTTCCGGGAGGCTGGCAACAGCCGTCCCTCTGGAGGAAACAATGAGCTCCTCGCTTTACGACGACGTCGGCGGACTCGACGGCCTACGGCGACTGTCCGGGGCGTTCTACGACCGGGTGCTCGCGGACGAGGTGCTCGCACCCGTGTTCGCGCACTTCACACCCACCCACCTCGACCATGTCGCCGTCTGGCTGGGAGAGGTCTTCGGGGGCCCGGCGGACTTCTCCGCCCACCTCGGCGGGCATCAGGCACTGCTGCGCAGCCATCTCGGCCTCGGCATCCGCGACGAGCACCGCCAACGCTGGCTGGACCTGATGGCCGACGCGATCGGCGAGGTTCTACCCGCCCGGCCGGAGCTGGCCACGACACTCATGGAGTACTTCGAGTGGGGCACCGCCATCGCCCAGGAGGTTTCCCAGGATCCCGTCGGAACCGACCTGGGCGATCCCGGCGCCACCCCCCGCTGGGGGTACCAGGGGCTCGTCCACTGACCCGACACAGGTCCGGTCTCAGCTGGTGACGCGCTCGCCGCTGCCGCCGTCGATCGTCATGGCCAGCAGGACGAGAGCGTCCTGGTCGCGGCTGCCGGGCGAAGCCTGGTAGACGACGAAACGCTGACCGTCCGGGCCGGGCCCAAGGATCTCCGAGCGGAGGCTGAACTCGCCGACGGCCGGATGCCGGAACCGGATCTCGGAACCCGTCTTGACCCGCACGTCATAGGTCCGCCACAACTCGGCGAACTCCGCGCTGCTGGCGGATAGCTCCTCCACCAGCGCGGTCAGGTCCGCCGCGTACAGGCTCGTGGCGCTGACCGCGCGCAGGTGGGCGACGGTGTTGCGGGCGGTCCGCTCCCAGTCGACGAAGACCGTCCTGGCATTCGGGTCCCCGAAGACGTAGCGGATGAGGTTGCGCCGCCCCACCGGCCACCGTTCGATCCCGGCCAGCAGGGCCAGGCCCTCCGGGTTCGCGGCCAGGACGTCGTTGAGCTGGCTGAGGACGAACGCCGGGTTCGTCCGCACCGACTCCAGCAGCTGAGCCAGGCCGGGCCGGACGACGCTGCTGGGCGTCACCGGCTGCCGGGGTGCCCGGTGGGCCGCGTTGTCGGCCAGGGTGAACAGGTACGCCCGCTCGTGGTCGTCGAGGCGCAGTGCACGGGCGAGCGATTCGATCACCGCGTCGCTCGGCGCGGTCTCACGGCCCTGCTCGATCCGGGTGTAGTAGTCGACACTCACCCCGGCCAGCGCCGCCAACTCCTCCCGCCGAAGACCGCGGGTGCGCCGACGGCCCGGCCCGCCGGGAAGCCCGACGTCGGTCGGCTGGACCCGGGCCCGCCGATCCCGCAGGAAGGCTCCCATCCCGTGGTCGTCGGTCATCGATCGATTGTGTCAGCCCACGGCCTGCCGGCCGGGCCCGTTACCTGGCCCTGTCACACCCTGGAACGGCATCACCGGGTTCAGCACGGTCTCGTCGGGCCGGCGGTCGGTCGCCAGTCTGGGCGTCATGACGACTTCGGCCTCCGCCCCGACCCCGCCCGCCAACCCGGCCCCATCCAGCCAGCCCACGCCCACGCCTCACGGACCGGTGTTGATCATCGGAGGTAGCTCCGGGATCGGGCTTGGGCTCGCGCAGGCACTGGTACGCGCGGGCACCGAGGTGACCGTGGTGTCGCGTTCCGGCAGCCGGCTGGCTGCCGCCTCCCGCAGGCTGGGCGCCCTCGACCATTCGGGAGCACTTGTCCGCACCGCTGCGGCGGACATCTCCCGGGAGAGCGACGTCGAGCGGCTTTTCCAGGAAGCGGGGCCCGTCCAGCACGTCATCACAACCGCCGCCGACGGGACGGGCGCCAGCGGGCCGATCGCCACGATCGGCGTCGAGGGCGCTCAGGGCTTTCTCGGTACGAAGGTGCTCGGCCCCTGGCTGGTGGCCAAACACTGCGCTCCGTACCTGCTCCCAGGCGGCTCCCTCACCTTCACCTCCGGCATCGCCGCCTACCGGCCGTCGGTCAGTGGCTCGGTCGTCGCCGCCGCGAACGGGGCACTGGAATCCCTCGCCTACGCGCTCGCCCTCGAACTCGCGCCGATCCGCGTCAACGTGGTCTCCCCCGGCTGGGTCGACACCCCGGTCTGGGACACACTCGCCGGTGTCGACCGGTCAGCCGCGCTCGCGGCGATGGCGCACCGCCTCCCGGCCGGACGAATCGGCACCCCGGCGGACCTCGCGCAGGCCTACCTCGCCGTTCTGTGCAACGAGTTCATGACCGGTTCCGTGCTGCACATCGACGGCGGCCACCGCCTGGTCTGAAACGGGTGGGGAAGACCAGCGATTTCGATTCGCCAACAACAGTCAGACAGAAGCCGAAATCACCTGGGCACGAGAGCCTTCCGCAGTAGTTCGCTGAACTCGGCGGGGTGCGTGGTCAGGCCGACGTGCCCGCCGGGAAAGTGCCACGGCTCCGCGCCGAGCCGCTCGGCCAGGAAGGCGGCCGCACGATACGGAAGCTCGCCGTAGGAGTCCCGGCCGCAGGCGAGCACGAGGCGCTCGGAAAGCGACTCCAGCCGCTGGACGTCCGGCGAATAGGACATGAAGCTGGGCACGATGCGTCCGACGAAATAGGGCAGGTTGGCGATTGTCCGCTCGGCTCGCGCCGCCGCCTGGGGCGGAAGCTCGATCTCGGCCTTCGGTGCGGCGCCGCCGTCCCGCTCCAGTCCCGCGGCGAACACCGCCATCGCTGGCATGAGACCCTGCCTCCGGAACGTTTCCTGCACTCGGGCGATCAGAGCGCGGTGTTCGGCGGCGTCCGGCAGGAGTTCCACGACCGGTGGCTCGTGTGCCACGACACGCTCGATGCGCTCCGGATGAGTGGAGAGCAGATCAAGGGCGACGATGGCGCCTGAGCTGGCGCCGAACACCCTGACCGGCTCCGCGGGCGACAGCAGTTGCAGCACACGGAAAGCGTCGTCGGCGTGCTCGGCGACGCGCTGCTGCGCCTCGGGGTCGTCCAGCACGCTACGGGACATGCCGCGCGGATCGTAGGTGGCGACGGTGTATTCGGCAGCCAGGTTGTCCGCGATGGCGTCGAAGGCGGCGGCACCGCCCGTCCCGCCGGGAATCAGCAGCAGGAGCGGGCCCTGACCTCGTGTTTCGTAGTGCAGGGTCGCACCGCGCACACGCAGGCTTCCCATGGTCGGTTCGGTCATGAGGAGTGTCCTTCCGTCGCCGCCGGCCAGTGCTCCAGCAGGGCGTGCAGGGCATCGAGGGTGCGGACCCAGGACTGCTGGGGCGAACGCTCGTGCGTGAACCCACCCGCGGCCTCCAGGGCGACGAACCCGTGGAACGTGCTGCGCAGCAGCCGGACCGCGTCGGTCAGGTCGGGTTCGGCCAGGCCGTAGCCGCGCAGCATGCCGTAGGTCAGCGCGACCGCGCGCCGGGGGCCAGGCGCCTGCGCGGCGAGCTCGGGGGCGATCTCGATCGGGGTCTGCGTGGCCAGGTAGCGACCCGGATGCCGGTGCGCGTACGCCCGCCAGGCGTTCGCGAACGCGACCAGCGCATCCCTGCCTGCCCGTCCGGCGGTCGCCTCCGCGATCTGGATGGACTTCTCGTCCGCCGCCAGGAGCGCGATCCGCCCCTGTAGATCCTTCAGGCCGCGGACATGTGTGTAGAGGCTCGCGTCTCTCACCCCGAGACGCCGAGCCACCTGCGACATGGTCACCTGGCCGAGCCCGACCTCGTCCGCCAGATCGGCGCCCGCGACCGTCACCCGCACCACCGTGAGCCCGGCTCGCACCATGCATCCTCCCGCCGCCTAGGGGGCCTAGGAATATCCTAGGCCCCCTAGGTGAGCATCCGAGCGAGCGATCGCCGCGGCTTCCCCGAGCACGGGGAATACCTGCGGGCCTGGCTCGCGCGCCGATGAGTTTCCCGCGGCGCGCCGGTCTGTATGTCTGGGACCGACTCACGGAAGGCTGGCACCATGCGGAAACTGATCTACGGCATGAACCTGACCCTGGACGGCTACATCGCGGCGGCCGGCGACGACATCAGCTGGGGCGGGCCGCCGAGCGACGAGCTGTTCCAGTGGTGGCTTGACCAGGACCGGGCGAGCGGCCTGGCGCTGTACGGGCGCAAGCTGTGGGAGACGATGAGCTCCTACTGGCCGACCGGCGACCAGTTGCCGGGCGCCACCCCGGCGGAGATCGAGTTCGCGCGGAACTGGCGGGACACGCCGAAAATGGTGTTCTCCTCGACGATCGACAAGGTCGACTGGAACACCCGCCTGGTCACCGGCGACGCGATCGCCGAGATCACCCGGCTCAAGGCCGAGGACGGCGGCCCGATGAGCATCGGCGGTGCGACGCTCGCCGGGGCGGCCATGCGGGCCGGGCTGATCGACGAGTACGCGCTGGCCACCTACCCGGTCCTGACGGGCGGGGGCACGCCGTTCTTCACCGCTTTGGACAGCTGGGTGAACCTGAACCTGGTGGAGACGCGGACGTTTCCCGGCGGCGTGGTCCTGACCAGGTACGAGACGAGGCGCTGAGCGCCCGTCCGGGAGTCACGAGCGATATGCCTTCGCTCGACGGGACCACGGCGCGTACCCGCCCCGAAGGGCCACCTCCGTGGAAGCTCGCATGTCCGGCATCGTCTCCCAGGACGTCCGCGCCATCTTCTGATCTCCGACCTCGCCCGGGGCGACGGACGTCCAGGGGGCCGTGACCACCGAGCAGGACTCCACGGCCTCCGGGCGGTAGATCGGTCGAACACTTGCTTCCTTACGATTCGATGTGCATCGTAATTTAGGTCGGCACGGCGGACGAGGCGCGGAGGAGCGGGTATGCGAGCGGCGGTTCTGTACGGGGGCCGGATCGAGGTGCGGGAGACGGCTGATCCGGTGCCGGGGCCGGGACAGGTCCTCGGGCGGGTGCTGTCCTGCGCGATCTGCGCCTCCGACCTGCACTTCATGGACAACCCCGACGGGGTGGCCGCCGACGACAGCGGGCTGTGGGACTACCGCGCCGACCAGGACATCGTGATGGGCCACGAGTTCGTCGCCGAGATCGTCGCCTACGGGCCGGAGACCGAGCGCACGCTGGCCGTGGGCACCCGGGTGACCAGCCTCCCGGTCCTGCTCGGGGCCGGCCCGGCGCGGATCATCGGCTGCGCCCCGGAGGCTCCCGGCGGGTTCGGGGAGCTGATGCTGCTCACCGAGAGCCTGATCCGCGCGGTCCCCGAGAACGTCCCGTTCGACCAGGCGGCGCTCGCCGACGCGTTCGCCGTCGGCGAGTACTACGTCCGCCGCGCCGCGCTCGCGCCGAGCGACGTTCCGCTGATCATCGGGGCCGGAGCGATCGGCCTGTCCGCCGTGGCGGCGCTGCGCCGCCGCGACGTCGAGACGATCATCGTCTCCGACTACAACGACGGCCGGTTGGAGACCGCGCGGGAGCTCGGAGCCACCCACCTGGTCAACCCGGCCCGGCAGTCCCCCTACGAGGTGTGGCGGGAGGTGGCGCTGGGCGGCCGGGCCCGCCGGGTGGCCTTCGGCGGTTCCGACCCGTCGACACCGAACTGCGTGGCGTTCGAGTTCGTCGGCCACCCCGGTGTGCTGGACGGGATCATCCAGCAGTGCGAGCAGGGCACCCGGATCCTGTCCGCGGGCGGGCCGCCGGAAGGCGACCGGATCTCCTCGATGGTGGCCAAGCGCAAAGGCGTGAGCATCCAGTTCGGTGGCGGCCCTGCTCCCGAGGACTGGTACGGCACGCTGGATGCGATCTGCGCCGGCAGCCTCGACGTGAGCCCGGTGATCGGCATGGCCGTCGACCTCGACGGAGTTCCGGGAGCCCTGGACCTCGCCCGCGTCGGCAACGGCCCAGCCCGGATCATGATCCGTCCCACCGGGGACACGGCGCTGCCGGCAGCGGCCCGGTGAGCGGCCTCGCCGGCGAGGGCGCGGAGCTCGCGCGGCTGCGGGCGACGGTGGCAGGACTGGCCACCCGGCTCGGCATGCTGGAGGACCAAGTCGCGATCAGCCAGGTCATCGCCCGGTACGGGCCCGCGGTCGACAGCGGATCCGCCGCGGCCGCCGCCGCGCTCTGGGCCGACGACGGCGTCTTCGAGGTGCCGCCGTACGCGGTGTGGACCGGGCACGCCCAGATCGCCGGCATGGTCGACGGCGCCGGACACCAGGAACTGATCGCGAACGGCTGCGGGCACGTGCTGACCGCCCCACTCGTCTCGGTCGACGGTGACGAGGCACGCGCGTGGAACTACGCGATGAACATCCGCTGGGACGCCGGCCAGGACCGCTTCTGGGTGGCCCGGGTCTCGGCGAACCTCTGGCACCTGCGCCGCGGCCCGGCCGGCTGGCAGGTCACCCACCGCACCAACCGCAGCCTCGATGGCACCGAGGAGGCCCGCGCTCTGTTCCGCCCCAGCACCGACAGCGGGGCATCCGCCCGACCCCGAGAAGACAGGTGAGCATGATGGCCGACGCCTCCATCGTGAACGGCAAACCAGCGGACGAGGACCGGCAGCCGGCCGGGCCGGTCACCTTCGTCGGCGCCGGGCAGATGGGCGCCCCGATGGTCCAGCGCCTCCTCGGCGCGGGCGTCGAGGTCACCCTGCACGCCCGCAGGCCCGAGGTGCGCGAGTCGTTCGCCGCCCTCGGCGCGCGCACGACCAGCTCCCTCGCGGACGCCGTGCGAGGCGCGACCGTCGTCGTCTCCTGCCTGTTCAACGAGCAGCAGGTCGAGGAGGTGCTGCTCGGCACGGATGGCCTGGTCACCCTGTTGGAGCCGGGCAGTGTGCTCGTCTCACACACCACCATCGGGTTGAAGCTCCTCGCCCGCCTCGACGAGGCCACCACCGCCCGCGGAGCGACCCTGCTCGACGCTCCGGTCAGCGGCGCACCGGACGACATCCTCGCCGGGCGGCTGACCATCCTGCTCGGCGGCGAACCGGCCGCCGCCGCCCGCGCGACACCCGCACTGAGCACCTACGGGCTCGTGCTGCCGACCGGCGGCATGGGCACCGCCAGCAGCGTCAAGCTCGTCAACAACCTGCTGTTCACCGTCAACGTACAGACCGCCGCGGCCGCCGCAGAGCTCGGCCGGCAGCTCGGCATCGCCACCGACGCGCTGTTCGAGGCGCTGCTGCACTGCAGCAGTGCCACCCGCGCCATCGCCACCATGACCGATGTCGGCTCCCTCGACCGCTACACCGAGCTCGGGGCGAAGTACCTCCGCAAGGACGTCGCCGCCGCCCTCGCCACCGCCGCCGAGGAAGGTGCCGACCCCGGCGTGCTCGCCTACGTCGCCCACCACGGCCCGATGCCGCTGACCTCATGAGGCTGGACGGCAAAGTCGCGATCATCACCGGGGCGGGGGCGGGGATCGGCCGGGGCATAGCCCAGGCGTTCGCGGCCGAGGGCGCTGCGCTGGTCCTCGCCGGGCGGACGGTGGCCCCACTCGAGGAGTGCCGGCGTGAGGTCGTCGCGCTGGGCAGCCAGGCGCTCGTGGCACGATGCGACGTCGGAGATCCGGATGACCTCGACCGCCTGGTCGAGGTCACCCTCGCCGGGTACGGCCGGCTGGACATTCTGGTCAACAACGCCGCGTTCGTACCGCACGGCAGCCTGCTGGAGATCGACGACGCCGATGTCGACCTCGCGCTGCGCACGGGGCCGCTCGCGGCGCTGCGGCTGATGCGCCTCTGCCACCCGCACCTGCGGAACGGCGGGTCGATCATCAACATCTCGTCCGGGGCCTCGATCGCGGCCGCCACGTCGGAGCGGGGGGCCTATGCCGCGGCGAAGGCCGCGCTGAACGCGATCTCCCGGACGGCCGCGAACGAGTGGGGCCCCGACGGCATCCGCGTGAACAGCATCATGCCGTTCGCCCGAAGCACGGCGCTGGAAGGTTTCCTGGCCGGCGAGCCGGAGTATGCCGCCACCCTCGCGGCCAGCGTCCCGCTCCGCCGGATCGGAGACCCGCGCCTCGACATCGGGGCTGCCGCCGTGTTCCTGGCCAGCTCGGAAGCCAGCTACATCACCGGCATCACCCTGCCTGTAGACGGCGGCCTCGCCTACGTGCGTTGACGAGCCTCGGCTTCGGTCACGGCTCCGTTTTCGCCTTCGGCTTCGGCTTCGGCGACGTCGCGGAAGCCCGGCCACCGGCGGGTTCGCCGGTGTCCGGCCGCAGTGCCCGCAGCAAAAGGTCGCACACGCGGTCGTCCTGGTAGTGATCGTCCGCCTCATCCGCCTCGTCGGCCCGGCCGGCGAAAGGGCGGATGAACGACTGGTACAAGGCGGCGCCGATCAACAGGTCCATGACACCATCCGGATCCACCGCCGGGTCGATCGTGCCCGGAGCGGCCGCGGCGAGCGTTGCGCGGAACGCGGGGCGCACGTCCTGCCCGACCCGCTCCACCAGCGTGCCGTGTCGCTGCGGCTCAGCCTGGTAGGCGGCGAGCAGCCCGGGGATACCCGCCCGCGCGGCCGGCGAGCCGAACAGCTGACGATAAGCCGCGACATACCGGCGCAGATCCTCCCGCACATCGCCCGTGGGGGCGACGACGAGCGCCCCGAGCCCCGGAAAGATCGCCGACTCGATCAGCTCGATCCGCGACGGCCACCGCCGGTAGATCGTCGACGCGCCGACACCGGCATGACGGGCAACCGCCTGAATCGTCGTCTGCTCGAACCCCCTTTGCTCCAGGAGCTCGCGCGTCGCGGTCTGCACAACACCCTCGACCTGCGGATCCCGCGGCCGACCCCGGGACGACCCACCACTCACCGCAACCTCCCGCACACCATAACGATACGAGACGAACCATATCCGAATCCGGCCTCCCCAACCCGGCCCGCAAGCCCAGGACCGCACATCGAGCCAGGTTGCGGGGATATCGCGGACCTGGTTATCTATACGATGCATATCGAATCGTATATCGAAGGTCCGGATATCGAGGCAGTAGGCCAGTCAGGACGTCGACGAACACCCCTACCCCTGCCCGCTCGACCGCGAACGACGGCCACGACGGCCGGCCCTCCACCGTGCACAGGGCGCGTTCTCGTCGAGCGCGGCCGGCGCCCGGCAGCCGCCGTTGCTCCCGCCAGTTCACCGACACATCCCTGGACCGGCGCAGCCGGCATCCCTCGGAGGAGACCATTGATGCGAAACACCCCATTAGTGGCTGCCCTGGTTGCGGCGACCGTGCTCGCCACCGGCCTGGCCGCGTGTTCCGACGACACCGAGGACGCCACTGCGGCACCAGTCGTCGCCGCGGACGAGGTGAAGGCCGGCCCACCGTCGGGCTGGAGTGACGGCGGGTTCGCACCGGACCCGGCCAGCCTGCGCTGCGGGCAGACCGCCGCCGATCCAACTCGTGGCATCACCGATGACGAGATCACCATCGGCGGACTGGCCTACCTGACCAGCCCCAACGGCAGCTCGATGGCCGGCGTCGACCTGGGCGCCCAGGCCCGCTTCGACCGGGCCAACGCCGAGGGCGGCATCAACGGCCGGAAGATCAACTACATCGGGACCCTCGACGACGGCAACGACCCAGCCCGTAACGGCGCCCAGGCCAAAACACTGGTGGACCAGAAGAAGATCTTCGCCGCCGTACCGGTGATGACCAGCAGCGCCAACTACCTGGACACCTTCTGCTCCGAAACCGTCCCCTTCTTCGGCTGGGGCACCAACGCGGGCTACTGCGGCACCACGATCGGCTTCGGGATCACCGGCTGCCAGGTCCCCAACAGCCAGACCGGCGCCACCTCGACCACCTACGGCCTGATGATCCAGGCCATGTTCGGCGGTGACGCCAAGGGCCGCACCACCGCGCTGGTCGGAGTCGACGCCGACTCCGCCCGAACCGGAGTCAGCGAACTGGCCCGCCAGATCCGCTCGGTCGGGATCGACGTGGTCTACCAGGAGAACCCGATCCCAGTCGCCGGCCTCGCCGACACCACACCGGTCGTGAACGCGATCATGGCGTCCGACAACGGCGCCCCGCCGGATGTCGTGCTCTACATCGCCGACTTCAACTCGGTCATCAAACTCACCGAAGCGCTCGCCGCCGCCGGATACCAGGGCAAGAACCTCAACCCCGTCGGCTACGACCCCCGCCTCGCCGCGACCAGCTTCGAGGGCCTGCAGCAGTCCTACACGATCCTGCAGTGGCAGCCCGGCTCGGACACCAGCGTGCCCGCCGTCAAACAGCTCGCCGACGACATCGCCACGTACGCGCCGCAGGCCTCCCTGAGCCTGCCGACAATGGCCGGCTACTGGGCCGCCGACATGTTCGTCCGAGCGGCGACCGAGGCCGGCAGGGAACTCACCGTCGACAGCCTGCTCAAGCTGCTCAACAGCGGCGACTACGTCAACTACGTCGACGGCGCACTGCCGGAGACCCGCTTCCCGGTCAACCACGTCATCGGCGCGCCCTGCGCCTCCATCGTGCAGCTCAACGGAAGCAAGTACGACATCATCACCGACCTCGCCTGCGGAACCCTCATCAAGAAGTAGCGGCGGAGGCACGCGACGAAGAAGTAGACCTGGCACACCCCCGCCTTGCCCGGCCTGGCCCGGGCAAGGCGGGGGTGCGGACATACGCGGACCAGTCGACGAAGACAGCTCTGGCAAACGGGCCGAGGTCGCAGTTCTCGGTCGCGCTCCGGCGACACCTGGTGTCATGGCGCATGCCCATGCCGCCCCTGCCCGCCGCCGCCTACTACGCGCGCCTACCCAAAGTGATCGCCGCCGCTGGAGCGGTCTTCTGCGATGCCACCGACCGGGTCCTGCTGGTCCAGCCCACCTACCGGGACGACACCTGGGAGATCCCCGGCGGGGGCATGGACGACGGTGAATACCCACTGCAGACCGCCCAGCGCGAAATCCGGGAGGAACTCGGCATCGACGTCCAGCCAGGCCGCCTCCTGGTCGTCGACTGGGTGCCCCCGCAGCCCGACGGCCGCCCCGCTCTGGTCCACTTCGTCTTCGACGGGGGATCGTTCTCCCCATCGCAGGAGCGCGGCCTGAGGCTCCAGGAGAGCGAGCTCCGTGCGTGGCGCCTGTGCACCGCGGCGGAATGCGACGACCTCCTCGTCCCGCGCCTGGCACGTCGCGTCCATGCCGCGATCCGGGCACGCCGTCTCGGCGACACCGCCTACCTGCACGACGGCGGGCCGCCCGACCACACCATGCCGTGAACCACCGCTCGGAATGCGGAAAGGCCCGGCCGCCGGGATGGCGGCCGGGCCTGAGCCCCGCGTGTGGTCGGACCACGCAGCGCGGATGGCAGCGTCGCGGGATCAGCCCGCGGCGGTCGCGTGGCGCTGCCTGTAGAGCTCCGCCCATTCCTTGCGGGGGCGCACGGCGGTGTCGACGTCGGTGGCCTTGGCCCGCAGGGCACCGACCGTCACCTGCTCCCGCGGCAGGCCGCGGAACGGGTCCCAGTCGAAGAACCGGCAGGAGTTCTGCCAGGTGATCTTGTCGATGTCCTCGTCGGAGGCGCCGGCGCCGACCATCTCGGCCATGACCTGCTCGGGAGCGTCCGGCCAGATCGAGTCGGAGTGCGGGTAGTCGCACTCCCAGGCGATGATGTCGATGCCGATGTCGTGGCGCACCTTGAGGGCCACCGGGTCGGTCACGTAACAGGCCAGCGAGTGCTCACGGAACACCTCGCTGGGCAGCTTGCCGCCGAAGTCACGGCGCAGCCACTTCTGGTTGGTGTAGTGGCGGTCGCAGCGGCTCAGGTAGAACGGGATCCAGCCGATCCCGGCCTCCGACCAGGCGATCTTCAGCGCCGGGTAGTCCCGCATCGCGGGGCCCCACAGCAGGTCCTGGGCGGCGAGGGTGGAGACCTGCGTCGCCAGGATGATGAAGTTGTCGATCGGGGCGTCGGAGGGCTGCTTGAGCGCGCCGAAGCCCTGCCCGATGTGCAGACACATGACCGTGCCGGTCTCGGCCAGGGCCGCGAACACCGGGCCCCAGTGGTCGAGGTCGTGGTAGCTGGGCAGGCCCTCGATGTGCGGCAGCTCGGGCATCGAGACCGCCGGGCAGCCCTTCGCCGAGATCCGCCGGATCTCGGCGACCATCAGCTGCGTGTCCCAGGTGGGCAGCAGCGCGAGCGGGATGAACCGGCCCGGGTAGGCCGCCGCCCATTCGTCGATGTGCCAGTCGTTGTACGCCTGGACCATCACGTGGGCGAGCTCGTTGCGGCCACGGCCGAGGTTGCCGGCGCTGAACCCGGGGAAGGTCGGGAAGCACATCGACCCGAAGATCCCGTTGCGGTCCATGTCGCGGACCCGCTCATGGATGTCGTACGCGCCCGGGCGCATCTCCGGGTAGCCGGCGGGGTCGAGGCCCCACTCCTCCGCCGGCCACGACACGACCGCGTTGAGCGACAGTGTGCCGGTGCGGTTGCCGTTGAACTCCCAGGACTGGAAGCCCTCCTCGGTCGTCACGACCTTGGGCGCCTGGTCGGCCCACTTCGCCGGCACGTGCCGGACGAACATGTCGGGTGGCTCGACGACGTGGTCGTCGATGCTCACCAACACCATGTCCTCGGTCTTCATCAGGACGCTCCCCTCACGCCCGCCGCTCCCGGTGCCGCCGCGTCCCGCAGCAGCTGGCGGGCGATGACGAGCTGCTGGATCTGACTGGTTCCCTCGTAGATGCGGAACAATCGCGCGTCCCGGTAGAACCGTTCTACCGGAACTCCGCGCATGTAGCCCGCGCCGCCGTGGATCTGCACCGCGCGGTCGGCGATGCGCCCGACCGCCTCCGAGGCGAAGTACTTCGCGCAGGACGGGCCGATCCGCGTGTCGCTGCCGTCGTCGAAGGCGGCGGCGGTCTGCGTCACCAGGGCCCGGGCGGCGTACAGGTCGGTGGCCGAGTCGGCGAGCAGCCCCTGGATGAGCTGGTAGGCGCCGATGACCTGCCCGCCCTGCGACCGGCTGGCCGCGTAGGCGACGGATTCGTCGACGAGGCGCTGCGCCATGCCGACGCACAGCGCGGCGATGTGGATCCGACCGTGCGCGAGGCAGCGCATCGCCGTGCGGTAGCCGCGGCCTTCCCCGGCCTCGCCACCGACGAGGGTTTCCGACCCGACCCGGACGTCGTCGAAGTGGACGTCGGCCGTCAGCGACCCGGCCTGGCCCATCTTGACGTCCTTGGGTGCCACGCTCACCCCGGGGGTGGCGCGTTCGACCATGAAGACGCTGATGCCGTCGCCGCCGGTCGCCGCCGGGTCGGTGCGGGCGAAGACCATCAGGACATCGGCGCTCGGCGCGTTGGTGATGTACCGCTTGGAGCCGTTGATGACCCAGCCGTCGTCCTTGCGCACGGCGGTGGTGGCCAGGCCCGCCGGGTCGGAGCCGGCGCCCTCCTCGGTGAGCGCGAAGGACGCCGTCCACTCCCCGGAGGCGATCTTCGGCAGGTAGGTCTGCTTCTGCTCCTCGGTGGCGCCTTCCAGCAGGACGTGCCCGGCGATGCCGTTGTTCGTCCCGAACATCGACCGGAACGACGGCGTGGTGTACCCGAGCTCGGCGACGAGGCGGACCTCCTCGCTCATCGACAGGCCCAGGCCCCCGTACTCCGCCGGGATGGCGAAGCCGAACAGGCCCATCCGCGCCGCCTCGGCCCGCAGCTCGGCCGGGATGGCGTCGGTCTGTTCGATCTCGGCCTCGGCGGGCACCACCCGCTCCCGCACGAACGCGCGGACGGCGGCGAGCACCTCGGCGAGGTCGCTCTCCCCCAGGCCCGACCCGGAACTCGTCATACCTGGATCAGCCGGGAGAGGTTGCCGCCGAGGATGAGGGCCTTCTCCTCCTCGGTGAGGTCGGTCAGCTCACTGAAGAAGCCGGCCGGGTCGGCCAGGCCCTCCGGGTGCGGGTAGTCGGAGCCGAACAGGACGCGCTCCACGCCGAGCAGGCCGGCGAGCTCGGCCATGTTCTCCTCCCAGAACGGGCTGACGTGGATGTTGCGCCGCAGCACCGACACCGGCTCCTCGGGGAACAGGTGCGGGTGCTTCTTGTAGGCGTTCTTCAGCGACTTGATCAGCGGGGCGACCCAGTCCGCGCCGTTCTCGACGATGGCCACCTTCAGCCTCGGGAACCGGGACAGCGCACCGTGGCAGATCAGCGCGGAGACGGTGTCCTCGATCGGGCGCCACTGGCTGATCATCCGGAAGGCGTCGGGCTGGAAGGGCAGGTACTCGCGGTTGGCGCCCTCCCAGTCCTGGGTGTAGCGGTTGTAGCCGCTGTCGGACGAGTGGAACGCGACCAGCACGCCGGACTCCTCGACCCGCTTCCAGAACGGGTCGAACTCGGGCAGCCCAGGGGAGCGGGAGCCGCCGGGGCCGGGCACCGGCGCGGGCCGGATGAGGATCGCGCGCGCTCCGCGCTCCAGCACCCACTCGAGCTCCTCGATCGCCTTCTCGACGATCGGCAGGGTGATGACCGGAGTGGAGAAGATCCGGTTCTCGTAGTTGAACTGCCAGGTCTCGTACATCCACTCGTTGAGCGCGTGGATGACGACGTGGGTCAGCTCGACGTCGTCCCGCATGCGCTCCTCGAGCAGGCTCGCCAGGGTCGGGAACATCAGCGAGCGCTCGATGCCCTGCTCGTCGAGCAGGGCCAGTCGCGACACCGGCTCCCGGAAGGCCGGGATGGACCGCATCGGCTTGCCGATGATCTCCCGGTACGACTTGCCCTCCGGGTTGCCGTTGCGGAAGTAGTCCTCCTGCGCCCCCGGCCGCGCGACGACCTCGAACGTGGGGTTGGGGATGTAGTCGCTGATCTGCCCCTTGACGGCGATCTTGGTCCGGCCGTCGACCTGCACGTAGCGGATCGCCGACCGGTACCGCTCGGGCAGGAACTTGGTGAACGCCTCTTCGGTCTCGTACATGTGGTTGTCCGCATCGAAAATCGGATACGGGGACACACTCGACGGCATGGAGATCCTTCCCTGGCTGGTCCGCCGGCTCACCGGCCGGCTGATCTGCTGATCTGCCGGCCCGAGGCGGTGGTTCGTCGCGGTCGTGGTCACGGTGGCGGTAGCAGCGCGTACACACCGTCACGCAACGGGCCGCAGCCGATACCAGTAAGCTATATGCAATGTTGACGTCAATATAGGAAACTGCCAACCTCGAAGCAACGTCGACATTCGTGTGATCTCCAGGGAGTGACGTGAGCGAGCGCGAGGAACCGAGCAGTCCGCTGATCGTCGAGGCCCGCGGTGCGGTGCGAGTCGTGACGCTGAACCGCCCCGACGCCTACAACGCCGCCGACGAGAGCCTGCACCGCGCGCTCGCCGAGCTGTGGCCGGCGCTCGCCGCGGACCCGGACATCCGCGCCGTCGTCCTCACCGGCGCCGGTGGCGCCTTCTCCGCCGGGGGCGACCTCGGCCTGCTCGACCGCATGGTCCGCGATCCGCGGCTGCGGGCCGACGTGATGGCGGAGGCCGCCGACATCGTCCGTGGGATGACCTCCGTGCGGGTTCCCATCGTCAGCGCCGTCAACGGCCCCGCGGTGGGGCTCGGCTGCAGCCTGGCCTCCATGAGCGACCTCGTCGTCGTCGAGGAGCAGGCGTACTTCGCCGACCCGCACGTCATGCTGGGCCTGGTCGCCGCCGACGGCGGTGCGCTGATGTGGCCACAGCTCACCAGCCTGCTGCGCGCCAAGGAGTTCATCCTGCTCGGCGACCGGATCCCGGCACAGGAGGCACTGGCACTGGGGCTGGCGAACCGGGTCGTGGCGAAGGGCACCGCCCTGTCGACCGCACTGGAGCTCGCGGACCGCATCGCCGCGCTGCCGCCGCAGGCTGTCATCGCGAGCAAGGCGCTGCTCAACGACGGCATCCGGCGGGCCGTCGAGGGGCTGCTGACCACCGCGCTCGACAGCGAGACCGCGTCCTTCGACGAGCCCGCGTTCCAGCGCAACCTGGCCCGGATGCTGAGCCGGACCGGATCGGCCTGACATGGGGACGGCCGTGGGGAACAAGCCCGGACCGGACCAGCCGCGCGACCCGTCCGCCCAGCCGGCCCTCGGCGGGCCGGGGCCGGTGTCGCCGGGGCTGGCATCGACGGAACTGGCGTCGCCGGGAGTGGCGTCGCCGGGAGTGGCGTCGCCGAGACGGGTGCCGCCGGAGCTGGCGGCGCGCTACCGGGCGGATGGCCAGTGGGACGGCCGCGGCCTGGCCGACGGTGTCGAGGCAACCGCGGCCCGGCGACCGGGCGCGCTGGCGCTCGCGGACAACGAGCGAGCGCTGACCGGCGCCCAGCTCGCCGCGGCCGTCGCCGCCGGGGTGGACCTGCTCGCCGAGCACGGAATGCGGGCCGGTGACGGCGTCGTGCTCGTCAGCGGCAACACCCGCCACGGGGTGATCGCCTACCACGCGCTGCTGCGGGCCGGGGCCACCGTGGTCGTGCTCGACCGGCGCTGCGGGGCCGCGGAGGTGCGCCACGCGCTGGCCGTGCTGCCGTCCCGGCCCTTCGTCATCGTGCCCACCGGGGAACGGGACCGCCTCGGCGAGGCCCTGGCCACCGCCGACGTCCTGGCCCTCGACCTCTTCGACGGGCCTGCCACGGCCGGCGACCCGCCGGCGGTGCGGTGGGCCGAGCCGGACCGGGACCGGCCGGCGGTGATCCTGTTCAGCTCGGGCACCACCGGCCGACCGAAGGGCGTGCTCCACTCGCTCAACACCCTCACCGCCGGTGCCGCGAACATGGCGCGCATCACCTCCGCCGACGACAGCGCCGTCGTGTTCCTCGTCAGCCCGCTGACCAGCATCACCGGCCTGATGCAGCTGCATCTCGCGGCCGACCAGGGCGGTGCGCTCGTGCTGGAGGACCGGTTCGAGCCGGCGGCGACCCTGCGGCGGCTGAACGACGTCGGCGCGACGCTGCTCGGTGGTGCGCCGGTCATCGCCGAACGGCTGCTCGCCGCCGCGACCCGCGCGAAGCCGAGCACCGACACCGCCAGCGGCTCCGGTACCGCCAGTGGCTCCGGTACTGACGGCGGCACCGGTACTGACGGCGACACCGGGGGTGACGCCGAGGCCGACTCCGGTGACGGCGTCGGTATCGGCCTGCGGACGCTCGCGCTGGGTGGCTCGATGCTGCCGCGCCCGCTGCTCGAGCTGGCGTCGCGCACGTTCGGCATCGAGATCGCCCGGGTCTACGGCTCCTCCGAGGCGCCGAACTTCTCCGGGAGCCTGCCCTCCGACGAACTGGAGCGCCGGCTGGCGGACGACGGCGCGCTCATGCCCGGCGGCGAGGTACGCGTCGGGTCCGCCGCCCACCCCCGGGAAGGCCTGCTGCGAGGGCCGAGCGTCTTCCTCGGCTACCTCGACCCGGCCGACGACGAGGCCGCCTTCGAGGGCGACTGGTACCGCAGCGGCGACCAGATCGACACCGACTCCGGCCGGCTCACCATCGTCGGGCGGCTCAAGGAGGTCGTGAACCGCAACGGCCTGAAGATCGCGCTCAGCGAGATCGACGCCGCCGTGCAGGGCCTGGCGGGGGTGACCGAGTTCGCGTCCTTCGGGCTTCCCGACGCCACGACCGGCGAGCGGCTCGCGGTCGCGGTCGTCGTGGCGGACGGTGCCACCGTCACGCTGGACGACGTCCTGACGCATCTGCGCGCCGGTGGTCTCGCCACCCGCAAGCTGCCTGAGCAGCTGGTCCGCTGGGACGGACCACTCCCCCGGACCGCCTCGGGAAAGATCGTGCGCTCCACCCTCGCCCGCGACGCGGCGGCACACCCCGGCGATCTCGCGGAACGGCTGCACGACCACCCGCGCTGAGCACAGCAGGACTGGGACAGCGGGCTGGGACAGCGGGGCTGACGCCGGCCGGGCCGTCCGGGCCCGCCGGCGACACGCCGAAAGTTACGATCATCGCCGCGTCAACCGTTGCCAACGCCACATCTACAATATCGACGTCGAACTGAATGTTCGTGCACCATGACACGGACGTCCCGGGAGGGGACTGGTGCGATCCGGCCACCGAGGCCGGGCCTCCCTGACCCGTCACTGGTCACCAGGTTCCGGCACCGCCGGCCGAGCCGGTTGACATACGCCACGAGGAGCCGCCGTGCCGGAGCACACGCAACACGGGACCGCCACCCCCATCGCCCCCCGCCCGGCCCGCGACGACCAGGAGGTCGGCAAGCGGCGCGGCACCGGCCGCACCCGCCGCGGCCGCCAGACCCGCAGCCAGCTCGTCGACGCCGCCCGCACCGTGTTCGAGCGCGACGGCTTCCTGCACGCCCGGGTCGCCGACATCTGCGACCTGGCCGGCTTCTCGCACGGCTCCTTCTACACGTACTTCGTGTCCAAGGAAGAGATCTTCCGCGAGGTCGTCGACTCCGTGGAACTCGACCTGCTCAGTCCCGAGCCCTCCACCTCGACGGCCGACCCGGTCGAGCGGATCCGCGCCGCGAACCGGCACTACCTCGAGACGTACGCGACCAGCGCCAAGATCATGCACGTCATCCAGCAGGTCGCGACCTTCGACGAGGACGTCCACAAGATCCGCCTGCAGCGTCACGAGGTCTTCGCCCGCTCCATCGAACGCCGGGTCGCCTCCATGCAGGACGCCGGCATCGCGGACCGCACCGTCGACCCCGCCTACGCCGCGCAGGCCCTCGGCGGCATGGTCGCCTACTTCGCCGACCTGCTGTTCAACACCGACAACAGCGCCGGCTTCACCCTCGACAACGCGGTCGAGCAGCTCACGATCCTGTGGGCGAACGCGCTCGGAGTCCGCGCGAGCGACTGACGCGCCCGCTCCCCCAACCGGCACCCGCCCGGCCCGACCCGGCCCGACCCGACCCGGCCCGGCCGGCCCGCCCGGCCCGGCCCGGCCCGCCCGAAGAGTGAAGGATTCTGGTCGTGCCGGCGACCAAAATCCTTCACTCTTGCTCGGCAGCGGGAAAACTCGAAGCCACAGCCCAGAGGAGCTGAGGATTTTGGCTGTGCCGACGACCGGGATCCTCAGCTCGTGCTCGGCAGCAGCGGCTGCGGCAGTCGCGGCGCGGTCCACAGCGCCGCCGCGGTCGTGTCGTCGTCCGCCTCACGCAGCCAGGCTCCGAGGCCGTGGGTCAGCTCGGCCGACGTGCCCAGCAGCGCGTCGAGGGCAAGCACCCGACTGTGGAAATGGTGGTGGGTGTGCTCGCTGGTGAACCCGATCCCGCCCAGCACCTGCAGCGCCCGCTCGCAGACCCGCCGGCCGTTGCGGCCCGCCAGCGCCTTGACGACCTCGTCGTGGCGGGGCGGCGCCGCCTCCACCCCGTCGAGGGCCGCCGCGGCGGTGGTGACCTTCTCCAGGGCGACGCAGTCGGTCTGCGCCCAGGCCAGCAGATGGCGCACGGCCTGGAAGGTGCCGATCGGCCGGCCGAACTGCTCGCGGGTGCGGGCGTAGGCCACGGCGAGCGCGAGCGCGCCCTCGGCCGCGCCCAGGATCTCCAGGGCGGCCGCGAGACGTCCGAGGAACCGGGCGCGGGCCCTGGCGACGGCGGCGTGCTCCTCGTCGACCGTGGGAACCCAGTGCGCCGGCCCGTGGATCACCTCATGGAGCTCGAGGCGCCCGCTCACGGCCACCGGCCACAGTTCGACCTCGTCGGCCGGGACCACCGCGGCCCCGTGCCCGGGCCGGTCGATGAGCAGCGCCGTGCCAGCCATGCCGATCGCGCCGGCCGGGTCCGCGACATCCCCCACGACCATCAGCCGCTCGCCCCGACGGGCCGAGGTACGGCTGATCGTCGCGACGGCGGCGTCGGGGGGCAGGCCAGCCGCAGCGAGGAACGGCTGGGCCAGCAGGGCACCGAGCGCACGGGTGCCGGCCAGCTCCCGGCCCTGGGCGCGGAAGAGCGTCAGCGCGGCGACGCGGGCGTCACGGTCGTCCAGCTCGGGCAACAGGTCGAACCACCCCAGCTCCCGCAGCGGGTCATTGCGGGTGCCCGGACCGCCGTCAACCACGCCGGCGCCGTCCGGGCTGGCGTCGGCCTGGGCGCGCAGGGCCAGGCAGGCCGCGTCGAGGAACTCCTGGTCGGCCTGTTCCTGCAGGTCCCCGACGTCACCGCCGCCGGTCATGGCAGCTGGAGGATCTGCTTGGCGATGGTGTCGAGCTGCATCTGCTGAGATCCTCCGTAGACGGTGACGATGCGGGAGAACAGGTAGTCCTGCCGGCACACCGCGGTGTGATCATCGTTCGGCGCGACGGCGAGGTCGGGGACGCTCGCCAGTGTCCAGTCGTTGACCGCCTGCTCGCTGGCGGCGAGCATCAGCTTCACGAACGCGGCTCGCGGGCCGAGCGTGCCGCCGGCGGCATGGGCCCGCACCGCCGCACCGCTGGCGGCCCGGACGGCCGCCAGGTCGAGCAGCGCGTTGCCGAGCAGCGCGTCGCCGGCCGGTGTGCCCTGGTCCCGGTTCTCGAGCAGCTGCCGGTTCAGGAAGCTGTGCCGGTACCAGCCGAAGGTGCCCCGCTCATGGGCCAGGATGTGCATCGCCACCCGCCAGCCGCCGCCCAGCTCGCCCACCAGCCGCTCCGGCCCGACGGGGACCTCGTCGAACGTGACCTCCGCGAGCTCGTCGGTGCCGTTGGCCTGCTCGATCGGCCGGACCTCGACACCCGGGTGCTCCAGGTCGACGACGAACGCGCTCAGCCCGCGGTGGCGCTCCTGTGGCGTCCCGGTGCGCGCGAGGACGAGGCACCATCTCGCGTAGCGCGCCCAGCTCGTCCAGATCTTCCGCCCGGTGATGACGTGACCGCCGTCGACGGCCACCGCGCGCGTGCGGGCGCTGGCGAGGTCGGAGCCCGCCTCCGGCTCGGAGAAGCCCTGCGACCACAGCTGCTCGCCACGCAGGAACCGGGGCAGCAGCTGACCCATGAGGCCCGGGTCGCCCAGGGCGACCAGCGTCGGAGCCAGGATCTCCAGGTGCTCGAACAGGGCCATCGCGGGCAGCCCGTGGCGCGCCAGTACCTCCCACATCGCCGCCCGGTGGCGGATGTCCCCGCCGAGCCCGCCGAGGTGCTCGGGCCAGCCGTAGCGGGCCCATTCCTGGTCGAACAGCACCTGCATGAGCGCGCAGCTCACCGCCACCCGCTGTTCGTAGGACGCGATGGGGCGCGCCGCGGCCTCGAACACGGGCGGCCGGGTGGCCAGCCATGCCTCGAGGGCCGCCCGATACGCATCGACATCTTCACGATACGGATCGCACTCACTGCTCCGCGTTATATGCAACATCGACGTCAATATAGGAACTTTTGGACGCCAAAGCAACGGAACCTTGGACGAACCGCATGTCGGGGAGACCCGCGCTCAAGCTCAGGGAGCGGTCGCTCCAGGATCGGGCTGCCCGCTCCAGGCCAGGGACCTGTGACCCGACAACGGTGACCAGGCGACGGTGTTGCGCCGGGCCGCGTCGACCGGCCGTTACCCGTGGCAGCAATGCTGAGGCCGATGACGGTCGTCCGGCCTGTCAGAGGAGCGGAGGCACCCGACCGGTCACGGCTCCGCTCGCGACGACTCCGTCTCGGCGGCGGGCGCCGTGGCCTGGCGGCCCGCGAGGGTGATGGCCGCGCCGGCAGCGAGGAGCAGGGCGAGCGCCCCGCCGCCAGCGCGGCGGTCGGGCCGAGGAAGGGGCAAGAGCCCGGAACCCGCCCACAGTGCGCGCATCGGCCGGCTCGGAAAGTCCTGCCTGCCCGCCGGACGGGGGCCGGGATACCCCCGTTCGGCCCGGAATGCTGCTTCCGTCTTCCTTTCCGCGCACCTGGATCACGACTTCCCGGCAGATGTTGGCGAAATGACCAGGTCGATACGCCGAGAACCCGTCCGACGACTACACAGAAAACCGCACGGGAATCGGCAGACAGGAATATTCTGGTGCCGACGACAGGCGCTGGGATCACACATCAGAGGCCACCGGCGGGCTGCCTCACCGTGGCACGGGAGCGCACGCCGGCATGGCTGGTGAGGTGAGGCACGGTCATGGACGACCCGGTCGAGGAACGCCCACGATCCTGGTTCCGCCGGGTTGTGGGAACCACCGTGATCGTGGTGGGAGTCCTGCTCGCGTCGACCGGGAGAATCAGCTGCGGCGTCGGGGTCGACAGCGGCACAGCCCAGGACCTTTCCGAGATCGGCGACCCGCCCGTGACGTCCACTCCCGGGCCGGCGGCCTCGGCCCCCGCGCCAGCCGGGCCAGCCGGGCCGGGAGGCGCGGGCGGTGCTCCTGAGATCGCCGGCGGGCTGCCACGGAACCACGAGACGGAAGCGGCGACCAGAGGTCTCGCGACGCGAACTCTTGGGCAGCTCCCCGCGGGCACGGTCGATTCCGCGAGCGTGCTTTCCGCGGTGTACCGGGCGCCCGACAACGATCTCTTTGTCTTCTGGGGAAAGACCCCCGACCCCGCTCGTCTCCTGACGGCATTCCGCGACGGCGCGGCGTATTACGGCCACACGACCGTCGACGTCATTCCCGGCCCCGGTGGCGGCCAGGCGGCCTGTTCTCCCCAGGCGTCATCGAACGCTCCCGTCGCGATACCCACCTGCCTGTGGGTCACCACGGACTCGTTCGGTCAGATCTTCCCCCTCGTGCCGTCCGGCGTCACCGCACCACCAGTCCCGACCATGCAGGAGCTCGCCGAGCTGATGCGCCGCATGCGCCCCGACCTCGCCGCAACCGACCTCACCGCGACCGGCCAGGAGGCGACCACCCCGACGGCCGGCCACACGGCCTGACCGGGCCGCGGCGCCTGAGCCTGATCAGCGCGCCCCGATTGTCCACGCGGCAGGGCCCGGTTGGCCTGCTATCCCAGCACGCCGGTCTCGCCGTCGGTCAGTTCGCGGACGATGTCCGCGTGGCCGGTGTGCCGGGCCGTCTCCTCGATCATGTGGATGTAGATCCACCGCAGGGACACCTGCGGGGCGCTGGGGTGAGCGAAGACGTCATCGAGCGCGTACCCGGCCGCGATCTCTCGGGACCGCGCGCAGGCACGGTCGTACTCCGCCAGCAGCGACTCGACGGTGTCGGTTTCGGCGAGCGCCCAGCTGGTGCCCCCCTCGCCATCCGCGGTCGCTTCGGGACCGCCGCCGACCATGCGGTGGAACCAGTCCCGTTCCACCACGGTCAGGTGTTTGACGAGGCCGGCGAGTGTGGTGAGCGAGGGCAGCAGCCTGCGCCGGGCGTCCCGGTCACCGACACCACGCACCTTGTGGACGAGCACATCCCGGTAGAAGTCGAGGAAGGCCTCCAGGGTTTCCCGCTCACCGGCGGCGGCGGTGGCCTGCATGACCCGTTGTGCCGGTGGGCGGAGCGACGGCGGCGGCATGCGGTAACCGTAGCCACAGCGTCACCGTCCACATCCGGGGGGCTGGATGTCAGCGCGAGTTCGAGGCCGTCAGCAGCGGGATGAGCTGTTCGCTGTCGGTGAGTGAGCCGTGGTGGCCGGCGAAGCGGCTGGACCGGGGCTCAACACCCGAACGGATCATGACCAGAGTTCCCTGCGCGGCGACGACGACGTCGCCGATGCGGGGCCGGACGTGCTCGGCGACCCGCGGGCCGAACCAGCCCGCCTCGATCGCCTCGTGGCGACGCAGCACCAGCGCCCGCTCACCGAGGATCTCGCCCCAGGCACGCCACACGTCGTCGGCCGCGCCCGGGTGGGTGTAGAGGTGCCGGATGCGCGCCTCGCCGCCGAACAGACGGACGCCGTCGAGCAGCGACGGTTCGGTGTCGACGTCCACCCGGTCCTGCTCGGCGACCGCGACCATGCCGTGATCGGCGGTGACCACCAGCAGGCCGCCCGGTGGGAGGCCCGCGGCGATCCTGGCGGCGAGCTGGTCGACGACGGCCAGCTGCTCCCGCCACGGATCGCTGCCCGGCCCGTACCGGTGCCCCAGCAGGTCGAGATCGCCGTGGTAGGCGTAGCAGAGGACGGGGCCGGGGCCGCGCAGCTCGTCGCGCACCCCGCTGGTGAGATCGCCCAGGGCGTGGGCCGCGCGGTGCCGCCCGCCGCGCAGTGCCGCGCGGTTCAGGCCGCTGCCGTCATGGTGCGCCGGGCCGACGAGCCGCACGGCCACCCCGGCGGCGACGGCCCGCTCGAACGCGGTCGGGCGGGGCTGGAACTGCTCGGGAACGATCCTGTCCCGCAGGTCAACCGACGAGTCACCGTCGCCGCCGCCGACACCATTGCCCTGGCTGCGCCAGCCGAGCGCGTTGAGCACCTCGTCGGGGCCGACGGCGAACGAGTAGCCGACGATGCCGTGCTCGCCGGGCGGCATTCCGGTACCGATCGCGGAGACGCTCGTCGCCGTCGTCGCCGGGAAACCCGCGGTGATCGGATCCCGGCCGGCCGCCAGCGAGGTCAGGAACGGTGCCTGGTCGGCGTGCGCCCGCAGCAGCTGCCAGCCCAGCCCGTCCACCAGCAGCACGCACACCCTGGACGCCGCCGGCAGCCCCAGGACGTTGGCCATGCCCGGCACGTCCATCCCGGCCAGCACGGACGGCATCACGTCAGCGAGCGAACCCGCCCGGTAGTCAGGCGCGAGGAAGCTCATGATCCATGATCATAGGCCGTGCCCGGCCTCGCAGACAGGGCTACGCGGGGAACTGAGCATCGGCGGGGTGGTGTGGTCAGGCGATGTTGAGTTGGATGTTTCGTTGAGTTGGATGTTGCCGATGGCAGCAGGGACCGCAGCTCCTTGGACTTCTGGTTCGCCAGGTGCAGCGGGTTGTCGAAGATGCGGGTGGACCCGGACGCCCGGTGCTGGGCCCAGGTCGACCCGGACGCGGTCAGCAGCCCGACGAGGCTCTTGATCTCGATGAGGTAGACCCCACCGCGGGCGATGACCAACAGGTCGACCTCGCGGATGTGCCCGGTGATCGCGGTAGCCGCGGATGGGAACCTGACTATACAGGTTGACGATCCGCGATCGCGCAGGCAGCGACTTGACAATCCGCAAGAAGTGCGGATTGTCGCCCCTGCAGCAGCCACAATCCTCACCTCTTGCCAGGAAGCAGCGGCCAAACGCGTGCCCGTGCCCGTCTGAATGTTTCGTGTACACATCCATGTTTTCCCTTGGCGCAGCCGTGGGCCCGCGAAGGTAATCGCCGGAGGGCGGCAGCCCTCACCATCAGAATCTGATCGGAGTTGTATCCATGATGGCCAGCTTCTTCAGACGCCCGGCGCGTCGCGTCGCCGCGGGAATGGCGGCCGGGGTCCTCACCGCCGGTCTCGGGCTCGCCGGCGTCGCCGCGGGCACGGCACCCGCGCAGGCGGCAGCCCTGACCCCGAAGCTCCTGTTCGTCGGTATCGACGGCGCGGGTGAGATCGCCCGGGTCGACGCCGCGAACGCGCCGAACCTCGACGCGCTGCGCGCCCAGGGCACCTGGGGCAGCACCCTGCTCTACTCGTCGGCGAGCGACTCGGACTGGGGGCAGAAGGGCGCGCAGACGCTGTCGGGTCCCGGCTGGTCGACGATGCTGACCGGGGTCTGGCCCGCGAAGCACCACGTCGTCGACAACACGTTCTCCGGCAAGCAGTACGCGACGTACCCGAGCTTCATCGACCGCATCGAGCAGGTCAGCCCCAGCCTGCGCACAGCGGCCTTCGCGACCTGGTCACCGCTGGTCACGAACGTCACCGCGGGCGGAACGATCCTGCACGCCGACACCTCTCTCGCCGGCGGCCCGGACGCCACCACCGCCCAGGCCGGCGTCAACGCACTGGCCGACCCGGCGACCGACGTCGTCTTCGTCGCCCTCGACGACGTGGATGCCGCGGGCCACAGCTACGGCGCGAACAGCACCCAGTTCACCCAGGCGATCGAGACCGCCGACGCCCGGCTCGGCCAGCTGCTCACCGCCATCAACGCCCGCGCCACCCGGGCGAGCGAGCAGTGGACGATCATCGTCACCGCCGACCACGGCCACAAGCCGACCGGCGGCCACGGCGGGGCGACCATCCCCGAGCGGAGCACGTACGTGATCGTCGCCGGTGACGGCGTCCCCGCCGGCTACCGCAACGACATCCAGCTCGCCGACGCCGGCGCCACCGCGCTGTCCCGGATGGGGATCACGATCAACCCGTCCTGGGGCCTGGACGGTGTGCCGGTGGGCAGCCACGCCGCCGACGTGTTCGACGGCCTGCGCCCGTCCCTGCTCACCCGCAGCGGCGAGACCGGCATCCCCACCACGGTCAAGGGCTACACGCACACCCCGCCGGCCGGCTGGAGCGTCGACAACTCCGCGATGCCGACGGGCGGAATGGAGGAGTGGAAGGGCTGGACGTTCACCACGCAGGACTTCTGGTCGCGCGCCCAGGCCAGCCAGGCCCGCGAGAACGCACTGCTCGTCCGGGACGTCTTCGCCGTCGCCGACTCCGACGAGTGGGACGACGTCTCGCACGGCTCCGGCGCGTTCGACTCGACGCTGCTCACCCCGCAGTACCCGGTCACCGCCGGGCAGACGGTGAAGCTGAGCTTCTTCTCCGACTTCCGCGCGGAGGGCAGCCAGACCGGCCGCGTCTCGGTGCGCTTCAACGGCGGCACCGCGACCCAGCTCGCGGCCCTGACGACCACCAGCGAGAACGGCCTGCGCACGGTCACCGCCACCGTCCCCGCCGGAGCGACGAACGCTCAGTTCCTGCTGCGCTACACCGGCACCAACAACTGGTACTGGGCCGTGGACGACTTCAAGGTCACCACATCCTGACCCTCCGCTGATTCCGGCTTCGCCTGACGGGCGAGTGCGGCGCGGCCGTCGGCGGGGACTGGATCCCGGTCGACGGCCGCTGCTGGGTGGCACTGCCCGGAGCCCGCGGACGCAGACAGCGGTGTCGGGGTCGGCCGCGGGACGGTCCGCGAGGTGGGTGGCCTGCCTGGGCCGCGATCTCAGCGCAGGGTTGAGGTCATCCAGGGTTCGCAGGTGTCGGCGCTTTGGCGGTTGGTGTCCCATTTGCAGCCCCGCCAGCGAAAGGAGATGATCTCCGACTGGGCACCAGCGACGGAACCCGACCATTCGACCGGTTCGCAGTCCCCGGAAAGGTACCTGGTTCCCTCCTTCGGGTTTCCCTGAGAATCACGGTAGGAGTACTGGACGTAGATACTCCAGTCGTCGCCGCAGGCGAGGTCCTTGACCGTGAAGGAGTTGCGCCCCTTCTCCAGGTTGGCCGTTCCACTGTTGAACCAGATCCAGCCGGCTTCGCCGCCGGCACCGTGATAGACGAGCTGACTGCTCGTCCCGCCGTCCGGATCGGGCGCCGGTCGGGAGGTCGTCGGCGCCGGCTGTACCTGGGTCGGCGCGGGTGGCACCGGAGCCGGGGCCGGCGCGGCCTGGGTCGGCATCACTCGCGGTGCCTCGGGGACCGGCGCGTCAGACCCGACGCCGGATGACGGCTTCCCCTGTTCCGCGGTGCCACCCGATCCGTCACCTCCATCGGAGCCATCTGGTGCATCGCTTCCGTTGTCTCCGGCGGCAGGCCCCTCCCCCGACGTCGTTGAGCCGGAAGGCGGCGTACTCGGTGTGGCCGGCGTCGCGGTGGCCGTGGCTGCGGTGATGATCGACGTGGCCAGGGATTCGGGGTCGACGCGAAGGTCCGCCGCGTCCGCCGCCGGGGCGCCCCCGGGACCCAGCCCCGGGATCACCACCAGCCCCAAGACACCCGCGGCCATCAGGAGCACCAGGGCGGCCGCCACGACCAGTACTCGGCGTGGACGACCTCGGATGAGCATGAGCGGCCACACCGGCCGATCATCGGAGACATCCGTGTCGACATCCGCGTCCGGATTCCGCTCGGATCCCTCGCTGGAATCATTGCCGGAATCGCTGCTGGAATCGCTGCTGGAATCCGTCGCTGGATCCGTGGCCGGCGCCAGCGCCGGGTTCGAGGCGACATCCGGAAGGCGATCCGCGGGCTCCGGCGGCGCGGAGGGTGCCGGAGGCGCGGAGGGTGCCGGAGGTGCGGAGGGTGCCGGAGGTGCTGGCAGCGCTCCCGGCGGGGGTCCCGCGGGCGGAATCCATCCGCCGGTGATCGCGCGGACGGCCGTCTCGGCGTCCGTCAGGTCCACGATCTCCCGTCCGAGGATCGCGGAAACCAGCTCGATCGCACGCGGCCGATCGTCGGGCTGCCGTGCCAGGGCACGCCGCAGCAGCGGTCGGAGGGTGTCGGGAACGCCGTCGAGGTCGGGTTCGGCGCGCAGCCTACGCAGTGCGGAGGCGACGGGTCCGTCCGACGGCCCGCCGGCGAACGGCTGACGCCCGGTCGCGGCGAAGCCGACGCACAGGGCCCACGCGAACACGTCCGCCGTCGGGCCCACGCGCTCGCCGAGGAGCTGCTCCGGGGCCATCCAGGCTGCGGTGCCGATGACCTGCCCGGTGTCGGTCAGCCCCGTGTCGTCGAGGGCACGGGCGATACCGAAGTCGATGACCTTCGGGCCGCCCGAGGCGAGGAGGATGTTCGCGGGCTTGAGGTCACGGTGGACGAGCTCCGCTGTGTGCACCGCGACGAGCGCGCTCGCCAGGCCCGCGGCGAGGCTGACCGTCTGGTCTGGGTCGAGGCCGCCCCGCACCGGCACGGCGCGGGCGAGGTCGACGCCATCCACGTACTCGGTGGCCATCCAGGGCGGCTCCGCCTCGGCGTCAGCCGCCCGCACCTCCGCGACGAAGCTGCCACGCACCCGCCGCGCCGCGGCGACCTCCCGGCGAAACCGCATCCGGAACTCCGGGTCCGCGGCCAGGTCCGGCCGGATGACCTTGAGTGCCACCGGCTGGTCGTCCGCGCCGGTTGCACGGTAGACGGTTCCCATACCGCCGCTGCCGAGCCGTCCCTCCAGCCGGTAACCGGCCAGCGTTACGGGATCGGCATCCCTCAGCGGTGCCAGCACACCACGCCCCCTTGTCCTGATCAACCCGCCGATACCCCACACACATGGCTCATGGCGGATCGTCACCAGAGCCGGCGCTCACACCCTGCCGACGGTGGTGACGTTGCCGAAGAGCAGACAGGCTCGCCATTTGGCTGGAAGGAGCTATTGGCAGGAGCTAACGGTTCCGCCGGTGCGCCCGCCCCTTCTCTGGATGGGCCCACCGGACGGAAAGCGGCTTTACCGGCCGTGGCTGACGACCCGGCCGGCAGCCCCGCTAGTAGATGTTGAAGCGCTGGTTCCAGCCACCGCGGCAGTCCCAGACCTGCAGCAGCGCGCCGTCGCCGTGGTTGACGCCCGTGACGTCGAGGCAGCGCCCGCTCTGCAGGTTGACGAGCTCAACCCACTTCGCGCGGCTGCCCGACGACTCGACCGGGACGGCGACCCAGTACTGGTTGGGAGTGCCGTTGCACCGCCACTGCTGCACACGGACACCGTTGCCCGCCGGCACGTCTGTCGCCATGTCCAGGCACTTGCCGGAGTTCCGGTTCACGAGCCGGTAGTAGGGATGACCCTGGTGGGTGCCCTTCCGCTCGATGGTCCAGTACTGCTGCGAGTTCCCGTTGCGCTGCCACAGCTGGACCCGCGCCCCGTCCGTCAGGGCGCCGTCCTTCACGTCGAGCACCTTGGGACCGACGCCCCCGCTCGGCGTCAGCACGCTCACCCAGGTGGTGAGCGCGTTGTTCCCTGGCTGCGGCGCGTCCGGAGCGGGCTTGGTCGGGCCTGGCGTGCCGGGGACCGGGGCCTCGCCCAGGTAGGGGATCGCCCTTGCCACGCCAGTACCCAACAGCTTGCCCAGGTACGAGCTCAGAAAGGAGTCCAGAGTGGCGGGGTACACACCGATTTTGCCGAACTTGTTGAAGTAGGCGATACCGATATCAACCGCGAGTTTGTCGCCGCTGTCCGTTCCGCCGGTTCCGGGAAGCTGGTGTGCGTACCGCAGGACGTCCGCCTTGAAACCGGCGGCGCGGCCGACGTAGCCGTAGTGGAAGTTGGACCAGAAGTCGTGGGACAGCAGGTAGGGACGGTCGTACCACTGGAAGTAGAGACGACCGTTCTCCCGTGAATAGCTTGAGCCCAGGAAATCTCTTTCAATAAAGGGTTTGTGGTCCCACGGACCTCCAGGCCGCACCTGAAGAGCCCACAGCTGCAGGGACTTCGGGGTCGCCAGCGCGGGATAGCTGCGCTGAATCTCCTGGAAAACCGAACTCCTCAGGTTTTTCGCGACCTCCGCCGACATCCAGTTCAACAGCTGTGTGTGAACGGGGATGTCGTCACAGTTGATCCACGGGCTGATCTTGTTGACAGGCACAGCACATCTGGTGGTCTTGACAAGCTTTCCAGCGGCATCACGCCATTCGATGCGGACGATTCCCTTGAACCACAGGTTCCGCAGCTCCTCGCATTCTCCTCCGCCGCGCAGGTAGACAGGCCGGGTGGTTCGCGGCTGATCTCTGTCATCGATTCCCACTGCCACCGCGGAACCGCCGGGCCGGCCACTGACCGCGGAATCGCGCGAGCAGAACCTTATCTGCTGCCCGTTGGACGCGGCCTGCGCCGTGCCGGCGACAGCGAGCGCGCCACCGCCGAACAGCCCGAGAATCAGCGTGGCGGTCAGCAGCTGACGGAGCGGCCTTCGGCAGGTGCCGGGTAACCGCTGCCGGTCACGTCGGCGGCGGTGCGGATTCTGACGCATGCAGGTCCCCCTCCTGGACGATGGACACCGACGTTGCCGCAGGCCGAGGCCGGTCAACCAGGCCTGGGGCGGGTTCCGTACGAGTCCGTACACCGCGGCGATCATCACCATCACGACATCTGGCCTGCTTGTGGCCGGTGTCGTCCCAGGTGGCAGGCATGAGGGCAGGCAGGCAGGGCCAACACACACGGGCACGGCGCTGCGGCGACAGCGGTGGAAGCCGCCGGGCTCCGGGTGCCCCGACTATCAGGAGCAGATGTGCCGGTAGGAGACCCCCGGCGCGTACTTTCGCCATTCAGCCTCGTTGATCAGATCTCCGGCGGCCGCGCAGATCCGGTCGGCCAGGCGGTCGGCGTCGATTTCTCCCCACAGGTAGAGGGCGCTCCCGGCGGCGGCGGCCAGAATTTGTCCATCGCCGCTGAACTGCGCGTTCCAGATGGTCTCGTTCTGCGGCTGCATGATGACCAGGGTCCGCGGCTGCCGTCTTTTACTGACGTCCCACATCCAGATCTGGCCCGCGCTGGTCCCCGCGACCAGAGTCCGGGTGTCCGGGCTGAACGCCAGCGTCTGCAGGTACCCGTCCGGCCCGGTGATCGCGGGGCCGAGTGGCGACGGACTGCCGGGGTCGGTGATGTCCCAGAGCCTGGCGGTGCCGTCCGCGCTCCCGGCCGCGAGCGTTTTCCCGTCGGAACTGGTGGCCACCGAGTACGTGTAGTCGTTCGACACTTTGACTGGTACGCCGAGCCGAACAGGGTGGCGCGGATCCCGGACATTCCACATGGTTACGGTGCCGTTGGAGTTCGCGGTGGCCAGAACGCGACTGTCCGGGGTGAACGCGATCTTGCGGATGGTCCCGGCGTCCGGGCTGATCGTCGCCCGCGGTCGCGATTCTCCGGCAGCGGTCGCGTCCCACAGGCGCACCGTGCCGTCCTGCCCCGTGCTGGCGAGCGTTCGCCCGTCAGGGCTGAATGCGAGGTCCTCGATCTGCTCGGCGTGGCCGGAAGCGAAGCTCCGGGTGAGGACGGGCCGAGCCGGAGCGGAGATGTCCCACAGCAGGATGTTGTTGCCCTCGTGGGTGTTGGCCGCGAGGCTACGGCCGTCGGGGCTGACCGCGACGGAACCTCCCATGCGGTCGATGTCGGGCGGGGCGGCCAGCGGCTCTCCAGCCGGTGTCGGCCGGTTCGGATCACTGACGTCCCACAGGCGCAGGTCGACGCCACCGTCGGCGAGCAGCGGACGGCCGGAATGGAATTCCAGCGAGGTGACCTTCCGGCCCGCCGTGGGGATGACGGCCCCCGGCACCACCCACCGACGGGCGATGGCGTCGGCGCTGTTGGTCATCAGCACCCGGTCGTGGTCACGGAACGCGACCGCGGTCGCGGGTTCCGGGTGCGGCAGCGAGAGCACGACCTGTTTGCTGGAGACATCCCAGATCTGCACTCCGGTCTCGGTGCCGGCGGCGGCGAGCTGCCTTCCATCGGAGCTGAACGCGACCGCGTTGATCCATCCCGTTCCGTCGAGTTTTCCGGCTGGCACCGGGTGAACGGGATCCATCGTCGTCCACAGGTACACCGCGCCGTCGTTCACTCCTGCGGCGAGTGTGGCCCCGTCGGGAGCGAAGGCGACGGCATTCACCCGGCTCGGCGCCGGCAGCGCCCCACCCACTGGGCGGGGGTGCCGCCGATCCGTGAGATCCCACAGCCGGACCGCGTTGTCCGCGTCAGCGGCCGCCAGCAGCTTCCCGCCAGGGTGGAAGGCGAGGGACTGCACGCTCCCGCCCGCCCCGGTGAGCGCGGGCCCCAGGGTGGTGGGGTGTTCCCGTTCGCTGATGTCCCAGAGGGTGATGGTCCTGTCGCGGCTGCCGGCGGCCAGCGTCGTGCCATCGGGGCTGAACTCGACGGCCAGCACCCGGTCGGCCGGGCCGGTCAGCGGCTTGCCCAGCGGTGCGGGTCGGGCCGGATCCGTGACGTCCCACAGCCGCACCGTGTGGTCGCCGGAGCCGGTCGCCAACGTGTTGCCATCCGGGGAGAACCCCACCGCATAGATCGGGGCGGTGTGCCCGACCAGCCGGGCGCCCAGCCGAACCGGTCTGCCGGGGTCACGCAGATCCCACAGCAGGACGTCGGTGTCGGCTCTGGCCGCGCCGGCCGCCGCGAGCAGGGTGCCCTCGCCGTTGACGGCGAGCGCCTGCAGCAGCCCGCTCGGGCGAACCATCCGGGTGACGGCGGGCAGGCCCGACGAGGCGATCAGGCTGGAACGTGCCTCCACCGTGCGCGCGATCCGGTAGGCGGCGACCGCCAGCTGCGCCGCCATCGCGGGGTCGCTGGCGCGCAGCCGGTCCGCGGTTCCGGCGATCTGCCGCGAGATCGCCAGGTTGCGGGACCGCTCGGCGACCGCGCGCTGCTGGACCGAGTAGACCGTGGTGGCCCCGGTCACCAGCACCAGCACCGCAAGAGCCGCCGCCAGCCGCCGCAGCCGCCGGGCACGGCGGCGCTCGAGCCGGCGCTCGGCCTGGCCGGCTTCCACGCTGGCGTCCAGGAACCGCTGCTCGGACTGGTTGAGCTCGCCGCGGCGGCCGAGTCTGTCGGCCCACTCGACGGCGGCCGCGAGCCGCACGCCCCGGTACAGCGCGCCCGGATCGTGGCTCGTCGCCTGCCAGCCCGCGGCGGCTTCGGTGAGCTGCCGGTGGATCCGCTGGCCGGCGCGGTCGGTGTCGATCCACTGCCGCAGGCGCGGCCAAGCCCACAACAGGGCCTCGTGACTGATCTCCACGCCCTCGGCGTCCGCGGTGACCAGCCGTTGCTCGACATACCGCCGCAGGACGCCACTGCTCGCCACGTGCAGCGGATCGTCGGGGGTGCCGATCAACTCCTCCAGCCGCACCCGCCGACGGGTGTCAGGGGTGTCCTCGCCAACCTGGACGAGCCGCCGGAAGAGGCGCCGCGCCAGGTCCTTCTCCGGGTCCGTCAGCTGGGTGTAAAGGGAGTCCGCGGTCTGGGCGACGGCGCCTCGGATCCCTCCCGTCGCCGCGTAGTCCTCCACGGTCATGGTGCCTCGCCGGCCGTGTTCCCAGGTCGCCAGCAACGCATGGGACAGCAGCGGCAACGTGCCCACGTCGTGCGCGCTGCCGGCCAGGCCGGACCTGCCCGCGGCCGGTGCCAGCTCGCGCAGCAGCAGGTGGACGAGCCCGTCCTCGGGGACCAGGCCGGCCAGCCGGGCTGGCTCGGTGATGGCCTTCCGCAGGTCGTCGTCACCGAGCGGGCCGACCACCACCTGATCCCGTTGCAGGGCGAGCGCCAACTCGGGCCAACGCAGCGCGGTCGGGTAGAAGTCCGCCCGCATTCCGATCACCACGCGGATCGACGCGCCCCCGGCCCGCTCCTCCGCTCGTGGTGAGCAGGACGCCAAGGCCTGCAGGATCGAGACGAAGGTGCCGCGCTCCTCGTCAGCACCGCGCTCGCCGTCAGCACCGCGCTCGCCGTCCCCGGCGGCGAACAGCTGCTCGAACTGGTCCACCACGATCAGCAGCGAGTTGGGCAGGGTGCCGCTGAGCCGTTCGGCGTAGGCCTCCGGCTGGGTCCTCAGCTCCGCCTCGACAGATTCCGGTGTCGCCGCTGTAGCCTCGCCGAGCAGCGCGAGCTCCGCCGCGATCCCGGCGACGGGATGCGCCCCCGGCGTCATCAGGAGATACCGCCATGGCTGTCCGTGCGGGCTGTTCGAGGTGTTCGGGGCGCACAGCGTGGCTATCAGCCCCGCTCGCAGGACCGAGGACTTACCCGAGCCCGAGGGGCCGACCACCATCAGCGGACCATCCGGCGGGTTCGGGCCCGCGACCCTTTCCACCAGCGTGGCGGTCAGCCCGGCGCGGCCGAAGAACCAGTCGGCATGCTCAGGCTGGAACGACTCCAGGCCACGATAGGGAGTCGGGCCCGCCGGCCGTCCGAGCGGCCGACGCAACCGCTGCCAGCAGTCGATCCACTCCTGCTGACCGGTCCCGGAGACCCCGCACGCTTCCAGCAGGCCGAGAAACAGCTCCTGCTGCGACACCGTCGGGAGATGGCGGCCCGTGCACCAGCCGCCCACCGTCCCCGCCGGGACGGCTCCCCTGCGCGCCAGATCCCGCACGGACAACCCGGCGGCCTCACGCAGCCGCGTCAGCGCGTTGCCGAAGTCCTTTTTCGTACGCACGAACGCCAGGTCCGCGTGCGCCCTGCCCTCGTGCGACGTGCCCTCGCTCAACCCTGCCGCCCCAGCTGTGCCCACAGGCCCGTCACGACCGCCCGGCCCGCAATGTCAGGAGACGCGACGTTAGCCCCGCATGTCGGGGCGGGACGTCAGCTTTCGGCGACTTTGGCGCTACCCGGCCACCTGTTCCGCCGGCCGGTGAGCCCGCGGACGGCAGGCCCCGAGAAGGCCGTGCGCGAGCGGCGGTCGCACCAGATCCTTGGAAGGACGAACAAGACAACGCGGGACATCACATCCCGCGCTCATGGCTGGAGGAAGCCCGGTGACCCCGCCCCCCGACACGTCCGACACACCCACCCCCGGAGCTCCCGGAACGGGCCGAACGCCCGGAGCACCTGAGCCCAGGGGGACATCCGAGATCGTGTCGTCGGTGCAGGGGCGGGTCGGGCGGCTGACGCTCAACCGGCCGAAGGCGATCAACGCCCTGAGCCATCCCATGGTCAACGCGATGGACGCCGCGCTGCGCGACTGGGAGCACGACGACCAGGTGGACGCCGTCCTCGTCGACGGTGCCGGTGAGCGCGGGCTGTGCGCCGGCGGCGACATCCGCTCCTTCCACGCGGACGCCTGCTCCGGCGGCACCGGGTCGCTCGGCTTCTGGGCCGACGAGTACCGCCTCAACCACCGGATCAGCAGCTACCCGAAGCCCTACATCGCGCTCATGGACGGCATCGTCATGGGCGGCGGCGTCGGGATCTCCGCGCATGGCGGCGTCAGGGTCGTCACCGAGCGCACCAGGCTCGCCATGCCCGAGGTCGGCATCGGCCTGGTGCCGGATGTCGGTGGCACCTGGCTGCTCGCCCGGATGCCCGGCGAGTCGGGCACCCACGCCGCGCTGACCGCGGGCCACCTCTCCGGCGCGGACGCGCTGTACGCGGGCCTCGCCGACCACTATGTGCCCAGCGAGCGGCTGCCCGCGCTCATCGACGCGCTCACCGCGACGGCCGACGCCGGCAACCCGGCGAAGATCGTCGAGGAGTTCACCGCAGCCCCGCCGCCCAGCGCCCTGGAAGCGGACGCGGACTGGATCGACGCCTGTTACGGCGCCCCGACCGTCGAGGCGATCCTGGCCCGGTTGCGTGAACACGGCGATCCCGCCGCCGCGGCTGCCGCCACCGAGATCGAGGGGAAGTCACCGACCGCGCTCACGGTCACACTGCGGGCGCTGCGCGCCGCGGCCGGGCTGCCGGACCTGTGGTCGGCGCTGGTCACCGAGTTCCGCGTCTCCAGTGCCAGCCTGCGCTCCCACGACCTGCGCGAAGGCATCCGCGCCCAGATCATCGACAAGGACCGCAGCCCCCGCTGGAACCCGCCGACCCTGGCCGAGGTGTCGCAGGAGCAGGTCAGCGTGTTCTTCGCCGTGCCGCCGACCGGCGACCTGCGGCCCCACGAGGGATAGCCGGGGACCGCCGGGGACAGTCGGGACGAAACGCGCCGAGCGGTCCTTCCCGGACGGCGGTCCACGAGCGCGCCGCACGGTTGAATGTGCCTATGGCACAGGCGATTCGGGGGGCGTGGGAGCCAGATGAGCAGTCCGGGTAACGGGACGCCCACGGGGCGGCGGATGGGTGTCGGGGAGATCGCCGCGCTGGTCTCGGCGATCGTCGCCGTGCTTGGTCTTCTGTTAGCGGTGTTCGGGGGGCAGCTCACCGGCGCCTCATCACCTGGCCGGTCCCTCGCCTATGGTGCCGACGCCCCTTCGACCTCGGCTGTTTCCGCGACGCCGACCGCTTCCGGGGCGCCGGCCGTCTCAAGGACTCCGGTTTTCGAGACGCCGGCCGATCCCGATTCCGCGGCGGCGGCCGTCGTGCCGACCTCGTTCGGGTCGGCCGCACCGGCCGGCTCCCAGGCCGCGGCGCCGCCCGCACTGCCGGCCGGCTGGCACCGGGTCACCGAACCCGACCTCACTGTCAGGTTCGCCGTGCCGGACGGCTGGAACCGGGTGACCAGGAACGAGCTCCAGAGCACCTGGCATTCCCCGGACGAGGTCCACGCCATGAGCGTCAAGCGGGACACCACGCACGGGTCGACACCCGAGAGCGCCGCCGCCGGGCAGCTCGCCTGGTACCGCAACACGGCCGAGTCCTCCATGGCCGATCTCAACGCCGGCAGCCACCCGATCCGGCAGGGCGGCAAGGACGCCCTCTGGCTGGAGATGGACTACCACTGGGTCGGCCAGGCCGAGCCGCGCAAGCGGGTCGAGCTGTTCGTGGCGGGCCAGGCAGGCCAGGTCTACCAGCTGCTCTTCGACACCGCGGCCACAACCGAGAAGCTGGCGATCCAACGGCAGATGTTCGACATCGCACGCGAGCAGCTGCTGATCGACGCATGAGACCGTCGGCGCGAGTCCGCGGCAGGGGCCGACCAGCATCTTGACACTCATCAGTGCCATTTCTAATGTCGAGATCGATATCGATACCGAGGGAGCCGTCGCCGGGCGGCATCGGTCGGTTCCGAACGTGCGGAAAGGTCGATGAGCGTGATCAGCATCAGTCCGGAACTGCCAACGATCTTCGACGCCGACAACCACTACTGGGAGACGAGCGACGCCTTCACCCGCCACCGCGACCCGAAGTACGCCGAGCGCGGCGTACTGGTGAAGGAGATCGACGGGCGGATGCGCTACGTCGTCGGCGACGAGCCGCATCCCTGGATTCCCGGCCCCGGTGATGTCAACCCGCGGCCGCGGCCCGGCGCGCTGTACGAGTACTTCGCCGGCCGGGGCGCCAAGGCCGATGTGGCGCACATGCTCACCTGTGAACAGCCGGCCGATCATCCGGAGTGGTACAACCGGGACGCCCGCCTGCGGGTCATGGACGAGCAGGGCCTGGAGGCGATCTGGCTGTTCCCCTCCCAGGGCGTGTGCATGGAAGGCCCGATGCAGCCTGACATCGAGGCTGCGGTGGACATCTTCCGTGCCTTCAACCGCTGGCTGGACGACGACTGGGGCTTCGCCTACCAGAACCGGATCTTCGGCGTTCCCTACCTGACCCTGTCCGACCTGGACAGCGCGATCCGGGAACTCGAATGGGCGATCGGGCGCGGCGCGCGCATCGTCACGATCCGGCCTGGGCCGGTCTTCACCGCCGACGGGACGAAGTCGCCCGCCGACCCGGTTTTCGACCCGTTCTGGGCACGTGTCGCCGAGGCCCGGCTGGTGGTGACGGCGCACGCCGGCTTCGACGAGGGGCACCGCGAGGTCGAGGACGCGATCGCGCACACCTGGGGCTATCCGAGCCGGCGGCGGGTGGGAAAGGTGTCGTCGCTCGCGTTCTACGAGCCTTTCGTGGACGCCCTCATGCACGAGCGCCGCATCCACGACTTCCTCGCCGCGCTGGTCTGCCACGGCCTGTTCGAGCGGCATCCAGGTGTCCGCTTCGCCTCCATCGAGAACGGCGGCACGTGGGTTCCGTCGCTGCTGCGGGTCCTGCAGCGCCTGCACAGCCAGAACCCGGGCATGTTCTCCCGCAGCCCGGTCGACCAGTTCCACGAGAACGTGTGGGTCTCCCCGTTCGTCGAGGAGACGGTCGCCGAACTGGCCCGGTCGGTGCCGGTGGAGCGAATCATCTTCGGGTCGGACTGGCCGCATGCCGAGGGCGTCGCCGAGCCGAAGGACTTCCTCGCCAACGTCACCGACTTCTCGGCCGCGGACCAGCGCAGGATCATGGCCGAGAACGCCCGGGAGCTGACCTTCGGATAGCGCCCATCCCGGTGGTCAGGCGCCTGCGTCCGGCGGCTCGGCGCCGTCCGGAAGTTCCGTGCTGAGACACGTATGCGGGCTATACGAGTTATACGAGCGCCGGGCCGTGTCTTCGACGTCCTTGCCTTGCACGGTCGTAGAGCGGGCCTTCCCCGAGCTGGCAGCCGTCGGCGGCGAGTCGGTGTTCCTGCCGCTCGCCGCGGACGGCGGGGGCGATCACGGTGAGACCACGCCGGATGGCGGCGCCTACCAGGGCGGACCGGATCGTGTCCGCCAGCGTCGGGTCGCCTTCGCCACCGCCCCGGCTTCCGGCTCCCGCGCCGGCCGCTGCTTCGCCGGCGTCACGATTGGCGGGTACCTCACCGTCCACGCTGGTGAGGGCCGCGTCGAGGCGGATGATGTCGATGGGCAGCAGACGCAGCAGGCGCAGTGTGGCGGCGTCGCCGGCCGCTTCGGTGAGGGCGCACCGGACACCGCTGCGGCGCAGCTGGCCGAGCACGTTCCGGGCCGCGACGAGGTCACCGACCTCGGCCGCCCCGGCGCTGAACGCGGGAACGACCACGCGCGGCGGGAGCCCCCGCTCGGCGAGTGCCTCGAGGATCTCGGTGGCCATCGACGGCTCGGCGGCACGGCCCGCGGAGATCGGGACGAGCACGGCGGGGCGGTCGACATCCGCATCCACACCGGCGCAGCTGGCGTACGCCGTGTCATGGCCGAGATCCTCGCAACAACGCTGGAGCAGGAACGTGTCGATCGCCCGAGCGAGCCCGCCGCGGCCGGCCAGGCGGTACAGCCGACCGGCATCGACGCGGCCGATCTCCGGGTGGTTCCAGCATGGTCCGGCGTCGAAGGCGACGACGCGACCGTCCCTGAGGTCCACGACATCGCGGTAGACGACGTCCAACGTCCCGTTGCCGGGCTCGCCGCGCAACGCCGCCGCGAGCTGACCACCGAGCTGTATCGGGGAGTCCGAGGCAGGCCTGCCGGCCCTCCTGACGACGAGCCCACCCCGCTTCGCACGTTTGGCCGCGTACATGGCGATGTCGGCATCCCGCAGCAGGCTGTCGGCCGTGACGGTTGTCGCCCCGTGGTCGCCCGCTCCGGGGGACAGCTCGCTGACGACGAGGCCGAGGCTGATCCCGACGGGGTAGCTGTGCTCCCCCAGGTGGAAGGGGGCCCGCATGATGTTCCCGAGCCGGCGGGCCACCGGCTCCGGATCACCACCCGCACCGCCGAGGACGACGGCGAACTCGTCTCCGCCGAGGCGGGCGACCGTGTCCGTGTCACGGGTCCCGTGCTGGAGCCGGCCGGCGACAACCTGCAGCAGCGCGTCGCCCACGGAGTGCCCGAGGTTGTCGTTGATCTGTTTGAAGTCGTCGATGTCGCAGTACAGCACCGCGAGTCGTCGGTGGTCTCGGACGTGGGCGGCGACGGCCTGTTCCAGCCGCACGGCGAACAGCGCCCGGTTCGCCACTCCGGTGAGGGGATCGTGGAACGCCTGATGGTGCAGTTCGCGTCGGCTGCTGTCCACCAGGGAGAGCAGGCGGGCGTTCTCGCCGATCGTCGCCAGCTGCCGGCAGACGAGGAACACCAGCAGGCCGATCAGGCCGAAGAAGTCGAGCTCATCGGCCCGCGCGCCGGTGGCGAGCCGGGTGAGGGTGACCGCTCCGGCCGCGCCGAACGCGAGATACGGCAGGACGGCGCGCACGCTGAACACCCAGGTACCGGTCTGCGGGCTCGGCTCCGACGGCAGCGGTCCGGGCGGGGGCGGGACCAGCGCCGCACTGATCATGAGCAGCCAGGAGACGAGGTAGCCGAGGTGAACCGCCGCCGGCACCACTCCGTTCGTGGCCGCGGCCAGGTACAGGTAGACGCCCATCGTCACCGACATGACGGCCATGCCCGCCGCGAGCAGTATCAGCGTCGGCAGCGACCGGGGCCGGCGGGCCGTGGCCAGCAGTGCCGCCACCACGACGAGAACCAGTCCGATCGCGATGGAGCTGAAGACGATCGCCAGGGCCGGCCTGCTCAGCGTGGTTCGGTGGACGACCGGCGCCAGCAGCGTCGACCAGGCGACGAGTGCGCCGGAACCGACGATCAGCGCACTGTCGAGCACGGTGATCACATACCAGTGCCGGCCATGCGGCCGCGGCAGGCTGCGCGGGCCCGCCCGGGCGAGCACCAGCTCCGACGGCAGGAGCAGCAGCCCGGCGAGCGCAGGCAGGTAGGCGAGCAGGAACGTGGCATGGACGAGCTGGATCTCGTTGTAGACATCGGCGCCGTGGACGATGCCGTGCCAGGAGTTCGCCGACGCGATCAGGAAGCCGCCGAACGTGGTCAGGGCGACCAGCAGGCGCCATCGCCGGTCGTTCGCACCGGCGCGCCGCGCGGTGGACAGCAGCACCACGGTGGCCACCAGCGTCGCCGCCGTGCAGGCCATATCGACAGCCTGAAGATCATGGGGGGCCGGCAACAGGACCACGCAGATCGTGGCAAGCAGGGCAAAAGCCCAGCAAGCCCAGCACCCGAACGCCGCCGGCCACAGCCGGCTGACCCGCCCACCGGACTCATCCATCGGCATACGTCACATCCCCGATCGGCTCGCCCCGGCCGGACGACCGTCCGGATGCCGCATCGCCAACACCGATCATCAGTATTCTAACCAACCGTGGCCAGATGAATCCTCACCGTGCCCATCGGGATGATCCGCCCGCAGGCATCCCATCTCGAGTCCAGGGAACCCGCCCCGCCCACCTGGGGAAGCTTCGTTCGTCAGGGGTCCCTGCGGGCCGCGCGGGCGGTCAGGCCCGCGGAGAGCAGGTGCAGGCCGCGGGCGGTCGTCGGGTCGGCACCGGTCAGCTCGGCGATCCGGCGCAGCCGGTAGTCGAGGGTGTTCGGGTGGATGTGCAGCGCCGTGGCCGCCTCCTGGCGGCGCAGGTCGAGGGCCAGGTACGTCCGCAGTGTGCGCTGAAGATCGGGCTTGTCCTCGAGGCCGTCGAGCAGGTGCTCGATCGCCGGCAGCGCGACGCTGGGCCGGGTGAGCTGGTACTCGACCAGCAGGTCGTCAAGCTGGAACAGGCCCGGGGCGCGTTCGAGCGCCCGGGCCAGCCGCAGCAGTTCGGTGGCCTGCTCGTGGGCTTCGGGTAATCGGGCCCGGCGATCCGCCGCCGCGACCGCGACATCCACCAGGGCGCCGTCGAGCGCCTCGGCGGCCGCGGCGAGCAGGGCCGGTATCCGGTCGATGACGGCGGCACTGTCGTCGTCATCGACCGGGAGCAGGGCCGTCGCGCCGCGGCCGTCGTCGTCCACGGCGACCGGGACCGCCGGCCCGAAGCAGGTACCGAACGCCTCGTGGAGCCGCCGGGCGTAGCGGCCCGTCCGGTCCGGGGCGCCGGGCTGGCGCGCACGGAGCACCGCCACGACGTGGGCGGCGCCGAGCACGACCCCCGCACGGTCGGCGAGGACTTCCGCGGGCGCACCGGCGAGCAGTGCTCCCACCAGCTCGCGCAGCAGCTCACGCTGCGCGGCGTGACCGGTGTTCGTGGCGGCGACGGCGCCGACGCCGGGGATGAGCATGGGCAGGAAGCGCTGGAGGAACACGGCGACGGCGATCACGTCGTCCTCCTCGCCGGGGCCGGCGAGCCGGGCGACCTCCTCCAGGGTGATCCGCGCGCCGATGTGGTGCGCCATCAGCATGGCCTCGGACGCCACCTCGTCCGGCGCGGACAGCGCCACCGACGGCTTCAGCAGGGCGAGCTCCGCGGGTGTCGGCAGGCGGTCCTCACGCAGGCAGCGGGCGAACAGCTCCACGCCGGCGAAGGCGAGCCCGGACAGCTCACCGTGCCCCAGCTCCGGGACGACCTGAGCGGGCGGAAGTTCCGCGATCACGGCGGAGACCATCCGGCCGGCGATCACGCCGAGCGCGCGGTCGAGCCGGTCACAGATCGAGCGCGGCGGCTGCGGCTGCGGCCGCACCGGCTGCGGCTGCCGCTGCGCCGGCTGCGGGCCCGGCTCGGCCGGCGGGCTCGCGTCGCCGTTATGAGATCTCACAACAAACCCCTACGTCGTTTCGGGCTGACATGCACTGCGATCCAGGTCACATTTGTCGAGACTCAGGCTGCGCTCACACCGCGTCGGCGGTGGATGAGGATCGGAGGAGACACGTGTACCTGGGATCGGTCGCCCGCGAGGTGCCAGACAAGATCGCCTACCTGGTCATCGACGGAACTGAGGCCGGCCAGGTGCGGGAGCCGGTCACCTACCGCGAGCTCGACGAGCGTTCCAACCGGCTCGCCCAGCTGTGGTGGAGCCGCGGGCTGCGACCCGGCGACGTGGTCGCCGTCTGCATGGAGAACAACGCCCGCTACCTCGAGGTGGTCTGGGCGGCGCAGCGCTCCGGCCTGTTGTACACCGCCGCCAACTACCGCCTGACTCCCGATGAGCTGGCCTACATGGTGGACGACAGCGGGGCCAGGGCCCTGGTCGTCTCCGCCGCCACCGAGCAGTCGGCGCTCACGCTGCTCGACCGCACACCGTCGGTGCGCGTCCGGCTGGCGGTCGGCGCCGACCTGCCCGGCCACGAGCGCTACGAGGAGGCCGTCGCGACCTTCCCGGCGTGTCCGCTCGACACCGAGCTGGAGGGCGGGGACATGCTTTACAGCTCGGGGACGACCGGGCGTCCGAAGGGCATCCGGTCGTCGATCGCCGAGCCGGCGCCGATCGGTGAGGGCGGGCCGTTGCCCGCGCTGCTGCGGCAGCTCTACGGGTTCGGGCCGGACACGGTCTACCTGTCGCCGGCACCGCTCTACCACGCGGCCCCGCTGCGGTACTGCGTGACCGCGACCCGGCTCGGCGGCACCGTCGTCGTGATGGAGCGGTTCGACCCCGCGGCGTTCCTCGGCGCGGTCAGCGAGTACCGGGCCACCCACGCCCAGGTGGTGCCGACGATGTTCGTTCGGCTGTTGAAGATGCCCGAGGAGCAGCGCCTCGCCTACGACACGTCCAGCCTGCGGTATGTGATCCACGCGGCGGCGCCGTGCCCGCGCCAGGTCAAGCAGGCCGTCCTCGACTGGCTGGGGCCGATCGTCCACGAGTACTACGCGGGCTCGGAAGGTAACTGTTATGTGGCCTGCTCACCGCAGGACTGGCTGGCGCATCCCGGTTCGGTCGGCCGGGCGCTGCTCGGTGTCCCGCACATCACCGACGACGACGGCGTCGAGCTCGGCCCCGGCCAGATCGGCACGGTCTGGTTCTCCGGGGGTCCCGAGTTCAGCTACCACCATGATCCGGTGAAGACTGCCGAGTCGCACGATGCCCGCGGCTGGTCGACCCTCGGCGACATCGGCTATCTGGACGAGGAGGGCTTCCTCTACCTCACCGACCGCAGGTCCTACACGATCATCACCGGTGGGGTGAACGTCTACCCGCAGGAGATCGAGGATCTGCTGGTGGGGCATCCGGACGTCCTCGACGCCGCCGTGTTCGGCGTACCCGACCCGGATCTGGGTCAGCGCGTGCAGGCCGTCGTGCAGCCCGTGCCGGCCGTCGTCGAGAGCATCACCGGAGCCGCCACCGCGGGTCCTGCCGCGGCCATCACCGACACCGCCATCGCAGCGGCGCAGGACGAGCTGGTCGACGAGCTGATGCGCTACTGCCGTGAGCACCTCGTCGGCCCGAAGCGGCCGAGGGACATCGATATCGTGACCGAGCTGCCCCGGCATCCCACCGGCAAGCTCTACAAGCGGCTACTTGTAGACCAGTACAGCAGGAACAACCAGGCCAGCCAGTACGACCAGGCCAGCCAGTAGACCAGGCCAGCCAGCAGGACCAGGCCGGCCAGACCAGCCAGCTCTGACCCGGGAGGAATGCGCCGCGATGACAGTGGCCGCCGGTTCGACGCCGCTACGCACGGTCGACGACGTCGACCTGTCCGACATGTCCTTCTGGGTCCGGCCGCGGGCCGAGATCGACGCGGCGTTCGCCCTGCTGCGGGCCGAGCGCCCGCTGCCGTTCTACCCGGAGCCGGTCTTCGCCAACGGCGCCATCCCCTCGGGCGCCGGCTACTATGCCGTCACCCGCCACGCCGACATCGCGCGGATCAGCGCCGAGCCGGGGATCTTCTCGTCGGCGCAGGGCGCCACGACCATCGTCGACCTGCCGGCGGAGTTCCTGGAGTTCTTCGGCGGAATGATCAACCTGGACGCACCCCGGCACCACCGGCTGCGCCGCATCGTCTCCCGGGCGTTCACGCCGCGCATCATCGCGCAGACCGAGGCCGACATCGCCGCGATCGCCCGCACCGTCGTCGACGACCTGGTCGCGGGCGGCCCGGGCGAGTTCGTCGAGCGGGTCGCCGCCCGGCTCCCGCTGGAGGTCATCTGCCGGATGATGGGCCTGCCGCGAGAGCGCTACGCCGACGTCTTCCGCTGCACGAACGTGATCCTCGGCTCCGCCGACGCGGACTACGTGCCCGAGGGCACCGACATCGTCGCCGCCCTGCTCGGCGCGGGCGCGGAGCTCGCCGCGCTGCTGCAGGAGACCGCGGCGGCGCGGCGGGCGAACCCGGCGGATGACCTCACGACCGCGCTCGCCCTCGCCGAGGTCGACGGCGAGCGGCTGGACAACGGTGAGATTGCCTCGTTCTTCATCCTGCTGCTGGTCGCCGGCAACGAGACCACGCGCACCGCGATCAGCCATGCGCTGCTCGCGTTGACGGCGTTCCCGGCCCAGCGGGAGATCTGGCAGCGTGACATCGACGGGACGACCGCGACCGCCGTCGAGGAGATCGTGCGCTGGGCGAGCCCGGTGCGCTGGATGCGCCGCACCGTCACCCGCGAGGTGGACGTCGCCGGTCAGCGGCTGACGGCCGGCGACAAGGTGCTGCTGTTCTACTCGTCGGCGAACCGCGACGAGTCCGTGTTCACCGGCCCCGACCGCTTCGACGTCCGCCGCGACCCCAACCCGCATCTGGGGTTCGGCGGCCACGGCCCGCACTTCTGCCTCGGCGCCCATCTGGCCCGCCGCGAGATCTCGGTGATCTGGCGCGAGCTGTTCGCCCGCATGCCGGACATCCACGCGGTCGGCGAACCCGAATGGCTGGCCAGCAGTTTCATCAACGGCGTCAAGCGCCTGAACTGTGACTTCACTGCCCGCTGAGCTCGTCTTTCGCGCGTGCGGGTGGAGTGCCAGCCGCATGATCTTCTGGCTCGTGCTCCACCGGCGCTGCTGGGCCTTCGACCCTGGTAGGGGGAGTCCGCAGAGGCCCCGGCAGCCCGGTTTGGCGAGTCGCAAGAGTGAGCGATCTAGGTCGTTCGGACGACCAGAATCCTTCTTTCTTGCGGGACGCCAGGTGAACCCGCACCCCTTTTGCCCCTCTTGAGAGGAAATACGGATGCCGCGCGGCGGTTCCGGATCCGCCGAGGCCTCGCCGTCGGCAGCCCAGCGGCTCATCGCTGGTAGGTACGCAGCTGCGCGCGGAGCTCGTCGTACCAGGCGTACGGCCCACGCTGGCTTTCCCGCGGTGGTGTGCCCAGGGCGTCGACCAGGTCCGTCACCCCGTAGGTGATGCGGTACGCCGCCAACGACGCGGCTGTGTCCAGCCAGCCGCCGCCTTTCAGCCCGGATGGCGGGCCATAGCCGAGGGCGATGGTCAGCCATTTCGGCAGCAGGGCCGACTCGCTGACCGCTGCGGCGACCCGCCGCCGGAGCAGCTGACACAGCCGGGCACGGGCCTCATCCCCGCCAGTGATCGCGGAGCCGTGCACGGCCTGCTGGTCGTCGTCGGCGGCGATGAGAGCGGAGGCCGCCGCCGCCTCCTGCCTGACCTGCTCGAGTTGTCGCGCAAGAGTGTCCGTGTCAAGAACGGCCTGACGGAAGGCGTCCGCCGCCTCGCCGTGTGGAGCGCCGCCCAGCGGCACGTCGGCGAGGACGGCGCTGTGCCTGACCGCTTCGGACCGGCGCCGAACGTACTGGTCGCCGAGACTTCGATGGCGCTCGACGACCTGGACGTGGTGGGCCCGGTCGGATTCGTCCAACACCGCTGCCCGCGCCTCGTCGCCCCGTCGGATTATCCCGATGAGGTTCCTGGTGAAATGGTCCGAGTCATCGAGATCGGCCACGGGGGCCCCGTCCGTCGACCGCACGGCCTGCTCGATGAAGTCCACTCGGAGCTTCAGGTCCTCCGTATCATTCCGTGCCACGACCAGCGCCGCCGAAATCTTCTCGAATTCTTCCCGGAGGCCGACCAGGCCGGCCGTCACCTCCTCCAGGCGGCCATCGTCCAGCAGCTCAACCCGCCGTTTGACGTCATCATACTTCTTCGTCGCCTTACGAAGATCGACTCTGAGAGTGCGAACCTCCCTTTCCAGATCGTCGAAATCCGACTGGCTGGGGTGGGGCGGGTCCTGCTCGGTTGCCATGGCGCTCCCTTTCATGGAGCCAGCAGCGGGGCCGGCGCTCTCACGGCGTCGACTCAGCCGGACAGCAGGACACCGAGGACCGCCAGGACGACGATGACCGCACACCAGCCGGGGAGAGCTCCGAAGGCGACCAGAACCGCCGCCGCGGCGGTGGCGGCGAGGGCCACGGCTCGCAGAAGGCGACGGTCCTGTCCAATACGTGGCCGACGCGACTCGGCACCGAGGTCCACAAGGGCCAGCAGCCCGGAGACGCCCATCAGGAGCCACCATCGGCTGACCCAGCCAGCCGCGGCCGAGACGAGAACGAGCGCCGCCACACCAGCGGTCACCGCACTGACCATCCGGATCGTTCTGACGGCCGCCAGCCGCCGCCGTTCCTCGGCTGCCTTTTCCGCCCGATCCTTGCTGTCCAGCAATTCGACGGTGGTCCGCAGGAGACCGTTCACCGCGTCCTGGTACTCCGCACCTTGCCGGGGTTTCTCTCCCAGTGCGCGGTGCTGCGCGCGCAGACGCTGCTGGATCTCCTCGGCCTCGCTCAGGTCGACGTCCACAGGGGCTCCGTTTCCAACGTTCGTTCCACCGCAGGCCACCGCAGGAGAAGGAGAGCAGGAAGAGACAAGCAGGGCAACATAGTAGGGCCGTGGTGGCGAAGGATCGGCTGCTACGCGATTTCCCGCCGCCCGTTTCCGGAACGGGCCTCAAGCCCACCGAACAGCGGAGTCGAATCCCAGGGACCTCACGGTCGGGGCGCTGTCTGTTCCCCGGAGCGGTGCTGCTCACCGGAGCGGTGCTGCTCACCGGAGCGGTGCTGCTCACCGGAGCGGTGCTGCTCCGCGGACTGCCGCTGCCACTCGCGCGGGGTGACGCCGTACAGGCGGCGGAAGCGGCGGGTGAAATGGGTGGGGTCACTGAAGCCCCAGCGGCTGGCGACCATCGCGATGGTGCGGTGCCGGTGCTCCGGGCGGCGTAGTTCCTCGCGGGCGCCCCGCAGCCGCTCACCGATGATCCACTGTTCGAGGCTGACGTCGGCCTGGGCGCAGATCTTGTACAGGTGGCGGACGGAGATGTTGTGGGCGGCCGCGATCACGGCCGGCCGCAGGTCGGGGTCGACGAGATGCCGGCGGCAGTAGGCCCGGATCTGGGTGAGCAGTGTTTCGTCGAGCACGTCACGGGCGCGCGGCTCGGCGTGCGCGGCGGACGCCAGCAGGGCGCGGGCCAGCTCGATGCTTCCCCGTCCGAGCAGGTGCGCGGCCGGGTCGACGCTGAGGCTGGGCGCCTCCCGGACCAGGTGGGCGACATGGTCGGTCATCAGGCCGTACAGCGGGCTGTCGCGCAGGTTGACCGCCGCGCGACGGATCACGTCGATCGGGAGCCCGACCTGCTGGAACGGGATCTGGATGCAGCCAGCCGCGCCGTCACCGGACCAGGAGAAGTCGTACGGCGACGACAGGTCGGCCATCATCAGCGCGCCGGGCGGCACGGTCTGCTGGTGCCCGAGCTGCTCATGGCGGCCGTCGGCGCGCAGCTGGACGGACAGCGCGACCACCGGCGCGGCGTCCTGCCTGGCCTGCTTCGCCGTGCGGAGCAGGCGCAGCCCCGAGGAGCGGGCGACGAACACGTTCGCCGCCCCGAGATCCCAGACCTCGAGGCGGGTGCGCACGTCACCGCCCGGGTTCTCGTGGATCACGTGCGACGGGACGGACGCCTCCATCATCGCCGCGTGGACGGCGTCGATCCGCTCCCCCGGCGGCAGGTCCGCCGTGTCCAGCACGAATCCCATCCGCTCCGCCCCTGTGTGCACGGTGAGCCGACAACGGTGCACGCACAGCCCTGCTGTCGGCGCACCACCCCCCTAACGTTCCTTCCGGAGTCTTATCAGGAGGTAGCGGTGCTGCGTGGGCGGGTTGAGGAACGTGCACGCCTGGAGGGGCTGGTCGCGTCCGTGCGTGACGGGCTCAGCGGCGTTCTCCTGCTCCAGGGGGACGCCGGCATCGGCAAGACCGCCCTGCTGGAGCACACCGCCGAGGCCGCCGCGGGCGCGGGCGTGCGGGTCGTCCGGGTCGCCGGCGTGGAGTCCGAGTCCGGTTTCGCCTTCGCCGCGCTGCACCGGCTGCTGCTCCCGTTCCTCGGAGCGCCACGCGGCCTGCCGCCGGCACAGGAGCAGGCGGTGCGGGTGGCGTGCGGGCTGGCCGAAGGTCCGGCGCCCGACCGCTTCCTGGTCGGGCTCGCGACGCTGACGCTGCTCGCGGAGGTCGCCACCACCACGCCTGTGCTGTGCTGCGTGGACGACGCCCAGTGGATCGACGCCGAGTCGCTCGGCGTGCTCGCGTTCGTCGGGCGCCGGCTGCACGCCGACGGCATAGGACTGCTGCTCGCGGTGCGGGGGCGCTGTGACGGGCTCGCCGGAATTCCGGTCCAGCCCGTCATCGGCCTGGACGAGCGACACGCGCTGGAGCTGCTCCGTTCGACCGTGCCGGGGAAGCTGGACGCCCGGGTCGGGGCCCGCATCGTGGCCGCGACCGGCGGCAACCCGCTGGCCCTCACCGACCTGGGGCAGGAGCTGACCAGCGCCCAGCTGGCCGGTGGGGTGTCGCTGCCGGAGCCGCTGCCCGTCGGGAGCCGGCTGGAGGAGCACTACCTGCGACAGGTGGCGGTGCTGCCGGAGCCCACGGGGACGTGGTTGTTGCTGGCGGCGGCGGAGCCGGCCGGCGACCTCGACTATCTCCGCGACGCGGCCGCGCGGCTCGGGGTCGGGCCGGACGCGACCGGCCCCGCCGAGGCGGCGCGGCTGGTGGCGGTGCGGGCAGCCGTCGAGTTCCGCCATCCGCTGGTGCGGTCCGCGGTGTACGGCGGTGCCACCAGCGTCGCGCGGCGCCGTGCGCATGCCGCGCTGGCCGAGGCGACGTCCCGCCCCGCCGACGCCGACCGGCGGGCCTGGCACCTGGCAGCCGCCTGCGCCGGTACCGACGCCGATGTCGCCGCCGAGCTGGAGCGGGTGGCCGACCATGCCGGCGCGCGCGGCGGGTACGCGGCCCGGGCCACCTACCTCGCCCGGGCCGCCGAACTCACACCCGAGACGTCGGGCCGCGCCGAGCGGCGACTGGCGGCCGCCGAGGCCGCGTTCCTCGCCGGCGCCCCGCTGCAGGCGCAGGCGCTGCTGGACTCCGTCGAGGAGTCGGCGACGGACGACATCGGCCGCGGGAGGGCGCTGGTGGTCCGTGCCGGAGCGCTGCTCACGCTGGGGGCCGAGGGGGCGTTCGCCCGGGCGCCGGCGCTGGCGCTGCGGGCGGCATCGGCGTTCGGCCCGGACTCGCCGGAACGGGCCCGGGACGCACTGCTGAAGGCCGTGGAATACACGAACGGCGCGGAGGGCCTGCTGCTCGACATCACCCACGCCGACATCGCGCGCGTGATCCGGGAGATCCTGGGCATCGCCGGCGACGGCGACGGCGACCGCGACGCAACGCCGGGCAGCACCGGCGCCGGTGGCGCGAGGCTGGCGACGGGGCCCGACCTGCTCCTGCGTGCCTTCGACGTGCTCGCCCTCGACGGGTACGTGGCCGCCGTCCCCCACCTGCGACGCGCCTGCGAGGTGCTGGTCGGCCCGTCCACCTCCGACGAGGACTACCTGCGCAGCTACCTGTCGGCGGTCTGGATGAGCATGATGATCTGGGACGAGCCGTTGCACACCGCGGTGATCCGCCGGGCCGTCGAGGTCTCCCGGCGTGCCGGCGCGCTGTGGCAGCTGGACACCGCCCTGTACTGCGCGGTGATGCATGAGACCAATCTCGGCGACTTCGCGGCCGCTGACACGCTGATGGCCGAGGGCAACCAGGTCCGCGCGGCGATGGGCGCCACGGATGAGGTGTGGGCGATCTACCGCCACCCGGAGCTGCTGGCGTGGCGGGCCGACGGGGACGATCTGACCAAGGTCCTGGACGATTCGATGCGCGCCGCGACCTGGCTCGGCAACGGTGCCGTCGAGTCGATCGCCCGGATCGGGCGGGTGATCCTCGCGCTCGGTGGCGGCGACTATGCATGGGCCCGCACCGAGGCACATCATCTGATCGCCTCCGATACTCGCGGTGTGCACTCGCGGGTCCTGCCGAACCTGGTCGAGGCCGCGGTGCGCAGCGGCGACCGGGTGCTCGCGACCGCGACGCTGCGCACGCTGTCCGAGCGTGCGACGGCGGCCGGAGGCTCGTGGGCCCTCGGCCTGCTGGCACGCTGCCAGGCCGTGCTGGCCCCCGACGACCGCGCCGAGCCGCTCTACCGGCAGGCGATCACCCTGCTCTCCGCCAGCCGCGCCCGCACGGACCTCGCCCGTGCTCACCTCCTCTACGGCGAGTGGCTGCGCCGCCGCAGGCGTCGCCGGGATGCCCGCGACCAGCTGCGTGCGGCGTTGGTGATGTTCGAGGAGATCGGCGCGGCCGGATTCGCCGCCCGGGCCGCGCAGGAGCTCGCCGCGACCGGCGAGACCTGCCGCCCCCGGAACGCGGAAACGGTCACCGGCCTGACCGTTCAGGAACTCGCCGTCTCCCGGCTGGCCGCCGCCGGTGCGACGAACACCGAGATCGCGGCCCAGTTGTTCATCAGCGCGAACACCGTGGACTACCACCTGCGCAAGGTCTTCCGGAAGCTCGGTGTGACGTCCCGCCGCCAGCTCGGGCCCGTGCTCGCCGCCGAGCTGGGCCGGCACCCCGACGACACCGACAACCCCGACGGCGCCGACGACGCCGACGACGCCGACGACACGGCCGACGCGCCGGGTCGGGCCTGAACCACACGCGCGGGACGGCCCGGCTGTCGTGACTACGTGTTTCGCGGGATTCGGCGCCCGTGCGCCCGGCCCCACGATGGTGGGGACCGGAGTTCGGCACTCTCCCCCTGGGAGCGCTTCCATGCCGTTCGTCAGTACCACTGATGGCACGCAGATCTACTACAAGGACTGGGGCGAAGGCCGGCCCGTCGTGCTCAGCCACGGCTGGCCGCTCAACTCCGACAGTTGGGAGGCGCAGCAGCTCCACCTCGCCGAGCACGGCTACCGGGCCATCGCGCACGACCGCCGCGGGCACGGCCGTTCCACCCAGACCTGGGGCGGCAACGAGATGAACACCTACGCCGACGACCTGGCCGCCCTGATCGAGGCCCTCGACCTGCGGGACGTCACGCTGGTCGGGTTCTCCACCGGCGGCGGGGAGGTCGCCCGGTACATCGGCCGCCACGGCACGGCCAGGGTCGCCCAGGCGGTGCTGGTCTCCGCCGTGCCGCCGCTGATGCTGCGCACCGACGACAACCCGGGCGGCCTGCCGGTGGATGTCTTCGACGCGATCCGCGCCGGTTCGCTCGCCGACCGGTCGCAGCTGTACCGGGACCTCGCCGACGGCCCGTTCTTCGGCCTCAACCGGCCCGGGGCGAGCGTCTCCCAGGGCGTGCGCGACGCGTTCTGGCGCCAGGGCCTGCAGTCCGGGCACCGCAACGCCTACGAGTCGATCGCGGCCTTCTCCGCCACCGACTTCCGTCCCGATCTCGACGCGTTCGACATCCCGACCCTCGTCATCCACGGCGACGACGACCAGGTCGTGCCGTTCGAGGTCGGTGGCCAGGCCTCCGCCACGCGGATCCGAGACGCGGCGCTCGTCGTGTACCCGGGCGCGCCGCACGGCATCACCGACACCCACAAGCAGCAGCTCTGCGACGACCTGCTCGCCTTCCTCGACAAACACAAGGAGTCTCGATGACCGCACCGGACACGATCGTCCTCGTCCACGGCTTCTGGGTGACGCCCCGCAGCTGGGAGAACTGGATCAGCTACTACGAGGCGAAGGGCTTCCGGGTGATCGCCCCCGGCTACCCGGGCTTCGAGGTCGAGGTGGAGGCGCTGCGGGCCGACCCGCAGATCATCGTGGATGTCACCGTTCCCGCGATCATCGAGAAGATCGGTGGGATCATCGAAGGCCTCGACCGCAAGCCGATCATCATGGGCCACTCGGCCGGCGGAGCGTTCACCCAGATCCTGCTCGACCGCGGCTACGGCGCGGTCGGTGTCGCGCTGAACTCGGCGCCCACCGAGGGTGTCAAGGTCGTGCCGTTGTCCCAGGTGAAGTCCACGTTCCCGGTGCTGAAGAGCCCGGCCAACCGGCACAAGGCCGTCGGTCTCTCACTTGAGCAGTGGACGTACGCGTTCACGAACACGTTCACGGCCGAGGAGGCCGAGGCCCTCTACGAGCGCTACCACATCCCCGCCAACGGCGGGATCCTGTGGGGCAGCGTCCTGGCGAACTTCCAGCCCGGCCACCAGGACACCTGGGTGAACTACCACAACGACGACCGCGCACCGCTGCTGTTCATCTCCGGCAGCGAGGACCACATCATGCCGCCGGCCATCCAGCAGTCGAACGCCAGGCACTACAAGTCGAACACCATCACCGAGGTCAAGGAGTACGAGGGGTACGCGCACCTGCTGCCCGCGCAGAAGGGCTGGGAGGAGATCGCCGACTACGCCCTCGACTGGGCGTTGCGGCACGCACAGTCATGAGCACCGCCCCGGTCCCCGGCACCGCCCCCAGCTCCGTCCGCGTCACCCACATCGGCGGGCCGACCACGCTGCTGGAGTTCGCGGGCTGGCGGCTGCTGACCGATCCGACGTTCGACCCGGCCGGGCGCAGGTACGCGTTCGGCTGGGGCACCTCGTCGCGCAAGCTCGCCGGCCCGGCCATCCCGGCCGGCGAAATCGGGCCCATCGACGCGGTGCTGCTCACCCACGACCACCACGGCGACAACCTGGACGAGGCCGGCCGCGCACTGCTGCCCTCCGCGGGCACGGTCATCACCACGGTGCCCGGGGCGGCCCGGCTCGGTGCCGGCGCCCGGGGGCTGAGCCCCTGGCAGTCGACCACGCTGGAAGCTCCGGGGCGACCGTCCATCGAGGTCACCGCCACCCCGTGCCGGCACGGGCCGCCGCTGAGCCACCCGATCGTCGGGGACGTCGTCGGCTTCGCCCTGCGCTGGGACGGGCAGCGGCACGGCGTGCTGTGGATCTCCGGGGACACCGTGCTCTACGGCGGTGTCCGCCACGTCGCCGAGCGGCTGACCGTCGGGCTCACCCTGCTGCACCTGGGCGGTGTGCGCTTCCCGGTCACCGGCCCGCTGCGGTACACGATGACCGCTCGCGACGCGGTCGACCTGCTCGGCACCGTGCGGCCGCACACCGCCGTCCCGGTGCACTACGAGGGGTGGCAGCACTTCCAGCAGCCCCGGGCCACCATCGAACGCGAGTTCGCGGACGCCCCGCCCGACGTCCGCGACCGCATCCGCTGGCTGCCCCTGGGAACACCCACCGACCTGGAGACCTGACCTCGCGGCCGTTTCCGCATGGGCGCACCGTAAGGAGGCCGGCCCGCGGCGGGGTCGTGTTCTCAGGTGACGCCCATGCGGTAGGCGAGTCCGCGCAGGTCGCGGCCGCCGGCCGCGCTGCGGGCCCGCTGCAGCATGACGGCGACGGTCTCCCGGACGAGCGGGCTGGTTCTGATCTGCTCGGGTGCGAGTTTCTCGGCTTCGCGGAACATGGCGAGGGCCTCATGGTCCTTTCCACGGGTCTGCGCGAGGCCGCGGCCGAGATCGGCGTAGAAATGCGCGCGGCGGCGGCGCGACGGAAGAACCGTCGGGTCGACTCCCTGCGCCAGTTCCGCGGCCTTGCCGCCGTCGCCTCGTTCGACGGCGATGCTCACCTGCCAGACGGCGACATTCGTCGGCCCGAAATGCAGGCGGAAGGTGCTGGTCTCCCCGGTGCGCCGGGCGATGTTCGCGGCCTCGGCGATATGGGCGTCGATATCGCGGGGGTCGCTGCCGGGGGCGGCGGCCAAGGCCGCGGTCAGGTGAAGAATGCCGTAGACGGGCATGACGTCCGGGTGGTCGAGACTGGCGGCGGCGGTGTCCGCCGCGTGCTGCGCCACCCGGCGCGCACGGTCACGGGCCCCGGCGGTGAGCAGGCCGTTCGCGCGGGAGAACTCACCGAGCGCGGCCCATTCCGGGCTTTCCAGCAGCTGCGTCCCCTGCACGCAACGTTCCGCGGCGATCCACGCGAGGTCGACATAGCCGAGGTCCTTGGCCAGGACGAACGCGGCACGGTAGACCTCGACGAGGGTGGCGATGGCCGCCCGGGAGCCCGGCCCATGCGGGTCGGCGGCGTGGCTGTGGAGCCCTTCGATCAGCTCCGGCAGGCGCGGGGCGTAGCTGGCGTGCTCCGATGCCTGCCAGGCGACACCGACCTCGGCGGCGATCCGCTGGAGTTCGGCGACGGGTCGGGCGGGCCGCTCCGGCCGCTCGTGAAAGGCCGTGCCCAGGATAGCGATGCGAAGGGCGGGAATCGCCGCCAGGGACTGCGCCTGGGCCGGGTTCGTCGGCGCGTACGGCTGGCCGGTCAGGTCCGTGATCGACACCTGAAGGGCGGCGGCCACCGTTTCGAGGTGTGATCGGCGGTCCATGCGGCGCTGGCCGTTCTCCACCATCGACAGGAAGCCCTTGGACAGGCCGGTGAGCCCCGAGAGGGTCTCCAGGCTCATTCCGCGGTAGCGCCGGCAGGACCGTATCCGTATGCCGATTGTCGGCAGTTCCGATCCGTCGTTCATGACAGCGTCTCCCGGTCTCACGGAGCGCGGGCGGGTGCCGCCAGCCTATCCCGCCCGATGAGACACCCCGCATTCACGGCGGTGAACGCCACGCGACCCGTCCAGCCAAATCGGTTCGCAGGTGTGAACGTTTGGTTACGCGCGAAACATAGCCTGTCCCACGGCATGACTCCGCTCGCGATCGCCAGCGGCGCTGACGGATTCGGGAGGTGGCTATGAGGAATGGGGACAGCACGGACATCGACGCTGACGACGAGTGGATGTGGAATAACGACGACTGGTTCACGCCCTGGCCCTGGCTACCCGGAGAATTCAGGTGGCTGGATTACCCGTGGGCCGCGAGTTCCGTCGCCGGATTACCGGACGCCGCGCTGCGGGGCATGGCCGCGTCCGGGGTCGGGGATGATCAAGACTCGGTGGGCGGATCGACGGCGGAGACGACACCGTCGACGGCTACGGCGGCCACCCGCTGGGAGTTCGATTCCGGTGGGCTACGGGCCCTGTGGCCGGAGCCGTCCGACAGCCTGATCGTCGGCCTGCTGCCGGCGTCGATCCAGTCGGGCGGGGAGGCACAGGAGATGCTGCTGTGCGACCTGATCCGGGTCGACGCGGATGTGATGGTCGGGGCGAGCATCGGCGTGGCACAACTGGCCACCGTGGGCCTGGTGGTGCTGCACCGCCGCTTCACATCCCTGATGCAGACGCGGGTGGCGTGGGCGGTGGGTGTCCGGCTGCGGCAGGCACGGCTCGCGGCCGGCACGCTGCCCCGGGTCGTGATGGCGGGATCACTTCCCAGCGACGACATGATCCCGGACGGAGTGACGTTCTCGGCGCATCGGGTACACCTGCGCGACCATGGGGTCATCTCACCGGTGCAGGTGTGGGAGGCGAACTTTCCCCCGCTGGTCACCGACGGGGAGAACACTGTCCGCCAGGCGCCGCGGGGCCTAACCTGACTCGTCTGTCCAGGGTGCCTGCGCGCGTTCGAGGAACGTAGGTTCGGCGGCGGCGTCGTCGTCCAACGCCAGCAGCATCGGCAGGTAGACCTTTCCTGCCTCGTCCGGGACGGCCTCCTCGACCGTGCCGACGGGGCGGAAGCCGTGGCGCAGGTACACGCCGACGGCGGCCGGGTTCGTCGGCACCACCCACAGGCGCACACCGACCGCGCCGACCTCCCGCGCCCACCCCAGCGCGGCGCCGAGCAGCAGGTCGGCCGCCCCGGTGCCGCGCACCGCCGGCGCCACCCACATCGCGGCGAGCTCGCGGAACTCCGGTGCGTGCGAGGGACGGTGCACGTCGACCATGCCGACGAGCTGTCCCGGGGCGGGCCCGGCCAGGCCCGGGGCGCGTTCAGGCAGGCCCGGGGCGCGTTCGAGAAGGAAGGTGGCGTGGGCGTCGCCGGTGGCGTTGCGGGCCGCGCGGGCCTGCCAGTCGGCGAAGGGCCGGGCGCCTTCACCGGCCAGGGTCTGCCAGAACGAGCCGGGTGCGTCGGCGAGCGCGGCGAGGCGTATCTCGCGCAGCCGCTCGGCGTCGGCAGCCTCGATGCGGCGCACGTTCACCCTGACAATGCTATTCAGGCACAGCGGCGCGCCTCCGTCAGACCAGCTCGGACCAGAGCGGACCAGGGCCGGTGACGCCCGCTCAGGGCAGCCGGGTGACCGCGATCTCCCCCAGGGCGCGCGCCGTTCCCGACTTCGCTCCGGCACCGACGGTCACATAGACGTACACCCCGCCCTTGACCGCGTAGAAATCCTGGATGTTCCCGCCACTGGTGTAGGTGAATGCCTTGTACCCGCGCCCGGAAACATCCTCTGCCGGCTGAAGGTTCGGGTGATCGCGCATCCTCCGGTATTTCTGGTCGGCATTGTCTCGCGTAGCCCAGACCTGCACCCAGCCCTTGGCCGAACCATACGGGCAGCCGATGACCTCCGGGGCGCCCTCGCTGGGGAAGGGCTGGCCTTCGGTGAACTCCACGCCGACCGCGCGAGTGACTTCCTCCGGTGTCAGCAGCTCACAGGTCGCCAGCGGCGCCGGTACGACATCACACGCCACCGCGCCCGCCAGGAAAGCAACAGCAAGCCCGGCGGCCACAACCGGTTTAGACAGCACCTGTCATTCGACCATGATTCTCCGCACACCCCGTTTGATCTGTCACGGAGGCGACAGAATCCACCGGCGCGGGTTCATCCGCCCCCCTGCCCCAGAGGGAATCCGAACGAATCAGGCCCTGCCGGCCGAAGGTGCGGCCGCTCTTCGCGGCCGGCGGTCCGGCCACTGCCACTGCCACTGCCACTGCCACTGACGCTCCTGTCGCAGCTCCCGGTACTGATCCCGGCACCGCCGTTGACGATCAGCAAGCGACATCGCTTGCCTATGGGCACAATCAGGGCGCAGGATTTCAAAGGCGGTGCCGCCCGCGCCCGCGCGGGGGGAGCAACCACTGATGCCGACCGCGGGCGATCCGGCGGCGCGCCGTCGGGTGCTGCTGACCTGCCTCACCGCGATGTTCGCGACCACCTTCACCGCGACGCTGCTCACCGTCTCCCTGCGCACCGTCGCGGAGGACCTCGACTCCAGCGTCGGGGTGATCTCCTGGTCGGTCACGGGAGCGTTGTTCGCCCTGGCGGTGGCGATGCCGATCCTCGGCCGGATCGGCGACATCCGCGGGCATCGCCGCACCTTCCTCACCGGCACGGCGTTCGCCGTCGTCTTCTCCGCCGCCACCGCGCTGGCGTGGGACGCGACGTCCCTGATCACGTTCCGGATCCTGGCGCAGCTCGCGGGGTCGGCGACGATTCCGGCGTCGTTCGCGATGCTGTTCAACGTCTTCCCGCCGCAGGAGCGGGTGCGGCCGTCCGCCTGGGCCTCCGGGGTGCTCTCCGGCGCGTCGGTCACCGGTCTCGCCGTCGGCGGCGTGATCATCGATTCGATCGGTTGGCGTGCGGTGTTCTTCCTGCAGGCCGGCATCGCGATCGTTCCGCTGGTCGCCGCCGTCCGGGTGCTGCCCCGGGATCACGGCGAGAGCCGGGCCGCGCTGGACAAGGCGGGTGCCGCGGTCCTCGCTCTGGCGGTGTTCACGCTCACCTTCGGGGTGAACCGCGCGGCGGCGTGGGGACCGAAGCCGATCGTCTGCGTGCTGCTGGCCGCGGCACCCGGCCTGTTCTGGCTGCTTGTCGTGGTCGAGCGACGCAGCGCCGAGCCGGTCGTCCCGCTGGAGCTGTTGGCGGCCCGGGACGTCCGTGCCGCCGGAGGGACGTCGTTCCTGCTCTGCTCCGCGCACCTGGGGAACTTCCTGGTGACGCCGCTGCTGCTGCAGGGCGTCTTCGGGCTGTCGGTGTCGCTCACCTCGGTCGTGACGATGTGCCGCACCCTGTCGATCGCGCTTGCCGCTCCGTCCGCGAGCTGGCTCGGGACGAAGTTCGGGCCCCGGCTGCTGGCCGCTCTCGCCAGCTGTGTCTACGTCGTCGCGCTACTCATCCTGGCCTTCGGCGCCCGCGCGGACCTGCTGTGGCTGGTCATCGTGGGGCTGATCGTGAGCGGTCTGGCCTTCGGGCACGCGCAGCCGCCACTGATCGTCATCGCCAGCAACGCCGTCGCGGACGGAAGCTTCGGGCTGGTCACCTCGCTACAGCAGACCGCGGGCCAAATCGGCGGTGTCGTCGGCACCAGCCTGCTCTCCGCCGTGGTCGCGGACACTCTGGAACCGGGCCCCTTCGCCGTCAGCTACCTGATCGCCGCCGCGTTCGCCGTGCTCGCCGCCGCCACCGTGCTCCTGAGCACGCGACGCTCCCCCGCCATCGCCGGCCTCACTCCGATGGGCACCGTGCCAGCCCTCGACCCGGATGTGACGCCGGCTCCACGCTAAGACTTCGCGCTGAGGCTCCGCGTTGAGGCTTCGCGCCGGGTTCCGCGCTGAGATCGGTGCCGAGATCGGGTGCTGAGGGCCGTCGGCTGGCAGGGCCGCCAGGCCACACAGTCTGGTTCCGGACCCCGCAGCTACCCTGCCGATCCGGCACATTACGCTGCCATCATCACTATTCAGGCGCATGCATTATCCGGGCACATGGTGCACTATCGGGGGGCACACCATGCCAGGCGGGACGCGACTTCCCTCGCACCTGGGCCTGCACGAGGGTGGCGGGCTCGGGCGGTCGCAGGGTGGGCGTGGGCTCGCCGGGCACCTCGGTCTGTCGGTGCTTGCCCTGTGCTCCGTGACCGTGCTGCTGTTCAGCGTGGGCGGCTGGTCCGTTGCCACCTATTCGGACCGCAACGTCACGCGCCTCGGGCTCGACCTGGGCGGTGACGACAAGTCCGCGAAGCATGACGTGGCCAACTACCTGCTCGTCGGCAACGACAGCCGCGCGGGCACCAACGGCGAATACGGCGACGAGCCCGGCCAGCATTCGGACACCACCATTCTGATGCATGTCGCCGCCGACGGCGCCACCACGATGCTCTCCTTTCCACGTGACACCCTCGTCACCATCCCCGCTTACACCGACAACGCTGGCAAGAAACACCGGGAACACAAGGGCAAGTTCAACTCGGCGCTGCACGACGGTGGCCCCCAGCTGCTGGTGAACATGATCCAGAACCTCACCGGCATGCAGGTCGACCACTATGTGGCGGTCGACCTGGCCGGTTTCAAGAAGATCACCGACGCGATCGGCGGGGTCGACGTCTGCGTGCTGCCCTCGGATTTCGTGGACCATTTCAAGGACGACAACGGCCGCTCGCGGGTGAGCACCAACACCAAGGACTCGATGAGCGGCTGGGTTGGCGGTCCGGGCACGGTGCATGTCAACGGCGATCAGGCACTCGCGTTCGTCCGCCAACGGCACGGTTTTCGTGCCGGCGACATCGCCCGGATCCAGCGCCAACAGCAGTTCCTCGGCGCCGTGTTCCACAAGGCCATGAGCGGTGACGTCCTCACCAACCCGCTCAAGTCGTCCGCCCTGCTGCGGGCGGCGACCGGGGCGGTGACCCTCGACGATGACACCAGTCTCGACGAGCTCCTGGACCTGGCGCTGTCCATGAAGGGCATGACGGGCGGGATGAACGTGACAACGTTGCCCACGCGCTCCCCCGGTCTCACCGACGGCGGAAACCCCGAGGACGGGACGCTGCCTCCGTATGGGTCGGTCCAGCTCTACGACCCGGTCGACCTCGCGAAGATCGTCGTACCGTTGGGCGGGCACGTCGAGGACGTCGACCTCGACGACACGGCCGCTCCCGGTGCGGCCGGCACGCCCGACCCGGGAGCGACACCCGGGCCCGTGACGGTCCCGGCGGACCAGGTCACCGTCTCGGTCTACAACGGTTCGACCACATCCGGCCTCGCGGCGAAGGCGACGACCGCGCTCACGGGCCAGGGCTTCCACGCGACCAATGCGGGAAACACCGACTCGAAGAAGTACACGGCACCCCGCGTGCTGTACGGCCCCGGCCAGCAGGAGGCCGCGTGGACCGTGCAGGCGGCCGTACCCGGCTCGATCAGCCGCGCCGACCCGACCATCACCGGGATCCACCTGATCCTGGGCTCCGAGTACACCGGCGTGGTCACCCCCACCGTGACAGGCACGACCACCGGCACGGCGCCAGCCACCGCGGCCGCACCCGCACCCGCACCTGAAAGCCCCGCCGCGCAGGGCCAGGCCCCGCCGACCTGCACGCTGTAATCGCGGCCGACGGCCGGAGCATCGGCCCGCGCATGGGCCGGTCGCCCGAAGCACCGACAGATCGATGTGACAACTGCCACAGGAACCTGTCACGCACGACGAGGAACCGAAAGCAGCGCAATCACACGCCGTTAGATTCCTCATCGGCCCGGGCCGCGCGGGGCATTCAACAAAAGAGCGGCAAGCCGTCGTCAGGGCCTTGCCACGGGACCATGCGAGGCTCGGCCCGGTAGAAACGGACGCTACGCTCAGTACTTTCTTCCGCGACCCGATGAGCATGCGTCGCGAACGCCGGGAACAAATACCTTGTCCCGAGAGGACAACACCGGCTTGCGCATCCGCATCGTTCGCGGCTATCTTCCCGGAAGATCTTGTCCAGCCGGAGATGGCGACCTTCGGCCAGTCCTCCGAATGATTACCCGGGGAAACCCGGGCTCGTCGCCTGCGCGGGTAATGACGGTTCCCAAGCCTGCGACCTCGGTTCACCGGATTCCTCGGAATCCTCCACCGGTCCAGCCTGCCCGCATCCGGGCACCGACCAGGAATATCGACGCCATCTTGCCGAATCATTCGAGGAAGAAGAGGCGGTCCATGTGGGCCGTGGTCGCGCTGGCACTGGCCCTGACCGCACTCGTCGCGACCGCCGCCTGCGCGGGGGCCGTCGCGGCCCTGGTCTGGCCAGCCGAAGCCGCTGGGGCCAGACCGGAACCAACCCGCCGCACCGACCTGGCCGGGCAGGACGGGAAGAACAGGCAGGACGGGAAGAACAGGCAGGACGGACACCTGCGGGTGATGGTCACCGGTGACTCGATCAGCCAGGGCCGGGAGGGCGACTTCACCTGGCGCTATCGCCTGTGGGAGCACCTTCGCTCCGGCGGTGTGAACGCACGGTTCGTCGGCCCCTGGACAGGCACCTATGTCATCCCGCCCGCCCAGCCGGACGAGTATCCGAAGGTCGACGCACCGATCTCCCATGACGGGGCCTACCGGGCGGGCATCGACTTTCCCACGGAGAACAACGCCGAGTGGGGCTGGACCGCGCTGGAGGCCAAACAAACCATCGCCGGCGACGTCGCCCGGTACCAGCCGGACATCCTGCTCGTCGAGCTCGGTTACAACGATCTGGCGTATGCGCTCAACACGCCCGCCGGCCTCGTCGCGGATCTGCACACTCTCCTCACAAGAGCGCGCGCGGCCAGGCCGTCGATCAAGGTGGTGCTGGCGGACGTCATCCATCCCACGCCGCTGCCGGGCATGTCACCCGACCTCAACGCCAGGATCTCCGAGTACAACGAGTTGCTGGCCCGGGAGCTCCCGAGCTGGGGCACGGCCTCGTCCCCGGTGGCGCTCGCCGGCCTGGGAGCGACCTACCAGGCGGCGACCGACACGTATGACGGCGTCCATCCGGGCGGCGTGGGCGAGTTCCGGGTGGCCAGGGCGTTCGCCGACGCGCTGGCCACCGCGTTCGGCTTCCCGCCCTACCTCACACCGATACCGCAGACCGTCCCGGAGACCATGCCGTCGGCCCCGCAGTCGATCACCGCGGTCAAGGAGGGCGGCATCGTGACGGTGCGCTGGTCGCATTCGTTCGGCGCCGGCGGCTACGTCCTGTACTCACGGGATGCCACCCTCGGCCGTGAGTTCACCCCATCCGACCTGCCGCTGCCCGCCGACAGCTGGAAGTTCGTCCTGCCGGATCCGGCGCACACGTTCGAGTACTACGTGCGTGCCGTGCACGGCCCCCACCTGAGCCCCGCGTCCCCGACCGCGAGCACGGCACGCGTCGAGGCGCTGCCGATGCGCTGACACCCGGCGGGCTCAGAAACGCCACCGGGTGGCGCCGCCGGGATCGACAGTCCGCACGGCCGTCGCCGCGGTCAGATCGATCCGGTAGACGAACCAGGGCGGCGGACCGGCGGATGGCGCGCTGAACTCGGCGGTCAGGGCCCGGCCGGACTCGTCCACCGACACCGGCCAGCCCTCCCCCGCCCAGCGGGCAGCCAGTGCCGCGACGACCGACGGATCGGTGACCTGGCTGGCCCGCCCCTCGACCACGAGATCGAACTCGGCCGTGGCCAGGCTCAGCGCGCAGCGCGGATCGCGGGCGATGTTGCGCGCCTTGCGAGTGCGCTCGCCGGTCTCGAACCAGAGGCCGCCTTCCACATACAGGGCCCCGATGCCGGTGACATGTGGCGAGCCGTCCGCATTGAGCGTCGTCAGCCAGCAGGTGTGCCGGCCGGGCCCACCGGAGCCCGGGGCCTGGGTGAGCCCGCCCTCGAGGCGCCCCTGGATGAACGCCCAGTCCACCGGCGGCAGGTCGTAGAGGTCGGCGAGGTTGGTCGCGTCCGTTGCGTGCATGTGGGATTGGACCACGCGAACTCCCGGAACTCATCGCGGGTGCCAACGCCACGCCCGGCAGGCCCTCGACGGCATAACTGGAGCCTCGCACCACAGATCCGCATATTCTTTGTAGGCAGCCGTCGAGCTCCCTCGAGCACGTCGGGTATGTCTCCGGGCCCCTTGACTCGTGGGAGGGAGCACGTCCGGGTGAGGACAGATGCTGTCGTCATCAGTGCCGCCGCCGCCTGGCTCCCGCCTCGAAGCGAGGCTCCAGCCGAATCCGACGACTCCGCGGACGACCCCGGCTACACATCGCTGACCGTGTCGGACGGCCCCTCCGCTCCGGAGATGGCGGTGCTGGCGGCGAGCACGGCGCTGGAACGGGCCGGCTGGGACGGAGCGGAGCTGGACCTCGTCCTGCACGCCTGGAGCTACTACCAGGGGCACGACTTCTGGTCGCCAGCCCACTACATCGCCGACCAGCTCGGCGCCCAGGCCGCGCAGCCGATCGGCATCCAGCAGATGTGCAACGGCGGCGCGGCCGCGTTGCAGACCGCCGCGACGCACCTGCTCGCCGATCCGTCCACGGCCCGGGTGCTGGTCACCACCGCGGACCGCTTCTGCCCGCCCGGGTTCGACCGGTGGAACAGTGACTTCGGCGTCGCCTACGGGGACGGCGCGAGTGCCGTCCTGGTCAGCCGCGCCGACCTCGCGGGCTCCACCGGCGGCTCCGCTGCCGGCTCCATCGCCGGTGCGGTACTCGGCGGCGGCGGAGCCCAGCTTCACCTGACCTCGATGAGCTCCGTCTCCGCGCCGAGCCTGGAAGGCATGCACCGGGGCAACGACACCTTCTCCCCGGCGGCCCGCGCGAACGCTCCGACCGTCGACACGCGCCGGACGAAGCGGGCCTATCTGCGCCGCCACGGCAGCTCCGGGTACCGGGCCGCCGAGCGGGAACGGGTGGAGACGCTGCTGCGGCTGGCCCTGGCCGAGGCCGAGCTCCCCCGCGGAACGCGCCCGCGCTGTGTGGTCCTGCCGCGCGTGCACCGGGCCCCGCTGGAGTCCGTTTTCGTCCCGATCGTCGTGGATGTCACCGGCGCCGAACCGATCGACTTCGGCCGTGAGACGGGGCATCTGGGCGCCGGCGACCTCACCGCGGGGATCGCCGACCTGCTGGAGAGCAAGATCCTGGCCCCCGGCGAGACCGCGCTGGTACTCAGCACCGGAGCCGGGTTCACCTGGTCCTGCGCCGTCCTCACCGCCCCCGCCGCCTGACCCGTCCACCGCCCCGCCGGGTGGCGGCCACCGCCACGTGACGGCCACCCGGCGACCGCCGATCAGCAGATGCGGGGCAGCTGCTCGCCGAGCGGGCGGTCGACGATGCGGGTCGTCCCGAAGGCGGTGCGCCCGACGACCATCCCCGGATGCTCGGCGGTCACGGTGCCGATGATCGTCGCCTCGCTCCCGGCCGGATGAGTTCGCATCGCCGCCAGCACGGCGTCGGCGTCCTCGGGTGCGACGAATGCGACGATCTTGCCCTCGTTGGCGACGTGCAGCGGGTCGAGGCCGAGGAACGCGCAGGCCGCCTCCACCACCGGCGGGACCGGCACGGCTCCCTCGGTGAACTCGACGCCGGTGCCGGAGGCGGCGGCGATCTCGCACAGGCTGGTGGCGAGGCCTCCCCGGGTCGGGTCGCGCAGCGCGTGCACCCCGGCCGGCGCCACCGCCAGCATCGCCGCGACCAGCCCGTGCAGGGCGGCGGTGTCCGATCGGACGTCCCCGCCGAACTCCAGGTTCTCACGGACGCTCAGCACCGCCACACCGTGCTCGCCGACGGGCCCCGAGATGATCACCCGGTCACCGGGCCGGGCCCGCTCCGGCCGGATGTCGACACCCGGAGGCACAACACCGATGCCACTCGTGTTCACGTAGAGGCCGTCCGCCAGCCCCCGCTCGACGACCTTGGTGTCGCCGGTGACCAGCCGCACCCCGGCCCGGGCCGCGGCCTGCCCCATCGCCTGCGCCACCCGACCGAGAACTCCCAGCTCCAGGCCCTCCTCCAGGATGAAGCCGGCGGACAGCGCGATCGGGGCGGCGCCGCTGCAAGCGAGATCGTTGATGGTGCCGTGGACGGCCAGCTCGCCGATGCCGCCCCCCGGAAAGAACAACGGGCGGACCACATACGAGTCGGTCGAGAAGGCGAGCCGGATGCCGCCCACCTCCAGCACCGCCGCATCGGCCATCGGCTGGTCCGGTGACGCACCGAACGCGGGCAGGAACAGGTGCTCGATCAGCTCGCCGGACAGGATGCCCCCGCCACCGTGCCCCAGCATCACCGCGCTGTGATCCCGCAGCGGGCGCGGGCACACCCAGCGGGACGGATCCACCGCGCCGGCGTCAGCCGAGCCACCGCCAGTCAGGCCGGCGTCGGCCGCGCTGGTGTCAGCCGAGCCACCGTCAGCCATGGTCGGCACCGAGCCTGCGGAACTGGAAGTAGGCGGCGCACGCGCCCTCGGTGGACACCATCGTCGCTCCCAGCGGGGTACGCGGAGTGCACCGGCCGCCGAACGCCGGGCACTGCGGGGGTTTGATCATGCCGCGCAACACGTCACCGCTGTGGCACTCGGACGACTCCTCGGCGGTGAGGCCGGTGACGTCGAAACGGATCTCGGCGTCGAACTCGGCGTACTCGTCCGCGAGCCGCCAGCCCGAACCGGGGATGACCCCGATGCCACGCCAGGCCCGGTCGCACACGGTGAACGTCCGGTCGAGGGTGCGCTGGGCCACCACGTTGCCGTCGGCGCACACCGCCCGGGAGTAGGCGTTGGCCAGCTCGGCCCGCCCCGCCTCAAGCTGCTCGACGGCGGTGCGGACCCCGTCGAGCAGATCCAGCGGCTCGAAGCCGGTGACCACGATCGGCACCCGGTGCGACGTCACCAGCGGCTCGTACTGGGACGTCCCCATGACGGCGCACACGTGCCCGGCGGCGAGAAAGGCGCGTACCCGGTTCTCCGGCGCCGCGAGCACCGCGGCCATCGCCGGTGGCACCAGCACGTGGCTGACCAGCATCGAGAAGTTGCGCAGGCCGCGGGCCCGGGCCGCCACCACCGCCATGGCGTTGGCCGGGGCGGTCGTCTCGAAGCCGATGCCGAGGAACACGACCTCCCGGCGCGGGTTCTCCTCGGCGAGGCGGACCGCGTCCAGCGGTGAGTAGACCACCCGGACGTCACCGCCGCGCGCACGGACGCTGAACAGGTCCGTGTCACTGCCGGGCACCCGCAGCATGTCACCGAACGAGCAGAGGATCACCTCGGGCCGCGCGGCGATCGCCAGCGCCCGGTCGATCGTCTCCAGCGGGGTGACGCACACCGGGCAGCCCGGCCCGTGGACGAACTCGACCTGCTCGGCGAGCAGCTGGTCGAGGCCGTTACGGATGATCGAGTGGGTCTGGCCACCGCAGACCTCCATGATCGTCCACCGGCGGGTGGCGACCGTGGCGATCGCGTCCACGAGCCGGGCCGCGAGCACGGGATCACGGAACTCCCGCAGATACCTCATCGGCGTTCGCCCTCATCATCTCGATCGTGACGGTCGGATGGGCCGGCGAGGGCCGCGATCGCGGCCTGCCCGAGCGCGAGCCCGCCATCGCCGGGTGGAACGATTCGGTGGGTCAGCACCTCGAAGCCGGCCGCGACCAGCCGGGAGCGGCAGGCCCGCACCAGGACGACGTTCGCGAACACGCCGCCGGTCAGCCCGACCACGCCGACACCACGCAGGTCACGGGCCGCACGGGCCACCGTCACCACCGCCTCGGCGACAGCCAGGTGAAACGCCTGCGCCAGCACCGGCATCGCGACCCCGGCGCGTATCCCCTCGACCAGGCCGGAGATCAGCGGCGCGGGGTCGAGCACACCCCCGCCGGGCCTGCGGTCGAACCCGAACGTGAGCGCAGACGCCAGCCCCTCGACGTCAGCCAGCCCCTCGACGTCTGCCAGATCGGCCGCGGCTTCCAGCTCGGTGGCGGCCTGCGCCTCGAAGGTGCTGCGCTGCCGCACACCGAGCAGCGCGGCCACCGCGTCGAACAGCCGGCCCATGCTGCTGCACGGCACGCAGGACACGCCGCGGTCCAGGATCGTCCGCAGCACCGTCAACGCGGCCGGAGGCACGGCCCGCACCGGCGGAAGATCGTCGGACCAGGGCAGCCCGGCGGCCGCGAGATGCGCGAGGGCGCAGCGGTACGGCTCGCGGGCGGCCGCGTCGCCGCCCGGCAGCGGCACCGGGCGCAGGTACGCGAACCGTTCGACGCTGGTGAGATCGGCCCCGACCAGCAGCGCCTCACCACCCCAGATGGTCCCGTCGGACCCGAACCCGGTGCCGTCGAAAGCCATCCCGAGGACCGGTCCGGCAACCGGATCGCCGGCCCCGCCGGGAGCACCGGACCCGCCGGGAGCACCAGGCGTACCGGGACGTCCGAGCCGGCCGTGCTCGGCGAGCAGCGCGGCGACGTGCGCGTGATGGTGCCCGACATCGTGGCTTCGGCTGGCACCGGTGGGTCGCCGGATCGCCCAGGCCCGGGTGAGATAGCCGGGATGACGGTCGGCGGCGAACGTGGCCGGCGCGACGTCGTACAGCCGCGTCATCCGGGCGCAGGAATCCTCGAACGTGCGCAGCGCGTCGAGCCCGGCGATGTCCCCGAGGTGCTGCGAGACGATCGCGTGCCGTCCGGTGGTGAGACACACCGTGGCCTTTCCGTCGCCGCCCACCGCCAGCACGGAGCCGACGGGACGTCCGAGGTCGACCGCCTGCGGGGCGTAGCCACGGGAACGGCGCACCGGCAGCACCCGTTCGCCGTCGAAGCGCTCGACCGAGTCGTCGCACGGCGCGACGATCGGCCGGTCATGGGCCAGGAATGCGTCCGCGAGGCCACGCAGCCGGGCGCGGGCCTCGTCGTCCGCGATGCAGATCGGCTCGCCGGAGCGGTTGCCGCTGGTCATCACCAGTGCCTGGGGTGGGTCCGCGTCCACACCGGGCACCGGGGCGAACAGAAGATGATGCAGCGGCGTGTACGCCAGGAGCAGTCCTATGAGAGGGCTACCGGGTGCCACCAGCTCCGAGACGGGCGCGGTGGTCTTCCGCCGGGCGAGGACGATCGGCGCGGCGGGCGAGGCCAGCAGCTCCCGCTCGGCCGCGGACAGGTCGGCGAGCCTGGCAGCGCTCGCCAGGTCCGCCACCATGACCGCCAGCGGCTTGTCCGGACGTCCCTTACGTGCGCGCAGCAGCGCGACGGCGTCGCTGGCACCTGCGTCGCAGGCGAGGTGATAGCCGCCGACGCCCTTGACCGCCACGATCTCACCCGCCACCAGCGCTCGCTGCGCCGCCGCGAGCGCGACATCCGCGACGTCCGACAGCCTCCGCGCGGACGCGGCCTCGGGGCCGCAGGCTCGGTCGCCTTCGCCGTCGCGCTCGCCGTCACCGCCGCGCTCGCCGTCGCGCTCGCCGTCGCGGTCGCCGCCCCGCTCGCCGTCGCGGTCGCCGTCGGCCTGGCTTGTGCCCGGGTCGGTGGCTCGTTCGAACCACAGCGTCGGCCCGCAGGACGGGCAGCAGATGGGTTCGGCGTGGAAGCGCCGGTCCGCCGGGTCGCCGTACTCGCGCGCGCACTCTGGACACATCGGGAACCGGGCCATCGTGGTCGACGCGCGGTCATACGGCAGGCTCTCGATGATCGTGAAGCGGGGACCGCAGTTCGTGCAGGTGATGAACGGGTGCCGGTGGCGGCGGTCCGCGGGGTCGGCCAGCTCGCGCAGGCAGTCGTCACACACGGCCGTGTCCGGCGGGACCATGGTGCGCGGGCCGGGTGCCGGTGCGCTGGCGAGAATGCGGAAGCCCGCGGCCGCGACCGCCCCGGCAGCGCGCGCACCGCCCAGGTTCGCGCCGCCCGCGGCCGCACCGTTCGCGCCCGCACCGTTCGCGTCCGCATGGTTCGCGCCCGCGCCGTTCGCGTTCAGGGCCGCGTCCGTGTTCCCGGCGCGCGCGATCTCGGTGACGGTGATCCGCTGCACCCGCGCAAGCGGTGGGGGCGGGGCGATGAGCCGCCGCCGGAACTCGGCGACGGCGCGGGCCGCCCCCTCCACCTCGACGACGACCGCACCCGCGTCGTTGCGGACGAAGCCCGCCAGCCCCAGTCCAACCGCGAGCCGGTAGACATGGGGCCGGAACCCGACTCCCTGCACGACACCTTCGGCGGTCACCCGCCACCGAACCCGGCCCGCGCTGCCGCCGGGCTGCGCCGCCCCGCCGTCCGCGAACGTTGTCGTCGCGCCGTCGTCGGGCGAGGGGTGAGACGTCAAGATCCGGCTGTCGAGCTGATCAGCGCGCGGTGGCGGGCGATCTCGTCCAGCAGGTGGCGGACCGTGGCCGCGGACTCGTCGTCACCGCTGTTCTCAAAGATCGTGCGGGCCTCGTGGAGCAACGCCGTGGCCTGCGGGAACGCGCCCAGGCGAGCGAGCGCGTTGCCCTGGCTGGTGAGCACCCGGGCATAGGCGGGCGGGTCGGCGAGGCCCACCTTGTTGGCGATGACCTCCTGGTAGCGGCCGACCGCCTCGACGAGATTGTCCCGCCGGTGCGAGGACGGGGCATGCACCAGCGCGTTCGCCAGGTTGAGCTGGGTGCTGGCCCACTGCTGGGGATGGGTCTTGCGCGTGTACACGGTGAGGGCGGTCCGCAGGCCCTGCATCGCCACCCCGATGCGAAGCTGGTCGGAGGCCGAGTTCATCGGCATCGCCAGGTAGGCGGCAGCGAGGCTGACCTGGGCCGAGGCGAACAGCTCCGGCGCGGTGTCGATGGTGATCAGCCGCAGCGCGGCGAGGTAGTGCTCGGCGGCGGTACGCAGACCGGCCAGATCCTCGCCCGCCTGGTCCTCGCCGGTCTGGCCGGCGCCGGCCAGCTCATGGTGGACGGAGCCCAGCGTCAGGTGCAGCTCGGCCCGGACGGCGACCAGGTCAGTGGGCTCCAGTGTGTTGAGCGCGGCCGTCAGGTCGGCGATGACCTCGCTGGTGGGCCCCTCGACGTCGCGGCGCAGCCCGGCGGTGGTCGCCATCAGCTGGGCGGCGAGCCCGGGGGCCGCCTTGTGTGCCGCCGCGATCGCGCGGCCGAGCATCCGGGCCGCGTCACCGATCCGGCCGGCTGCTGTCGCGTGCGCGGCGTGCGCGGACCACACCAGCGCGGCGATCTCCTCGGACTCGCCGGTGAGAATCGGTGGCACGGACCGCTGGCCGCCGGCGAAGCGGACGACATCCACCAGGATGCCCAGCTCGTCACCGAGCGCCGTGCGCAGCGAGAGCGGGTCTTCCGCCGCGGTGGCCGCCTCCGTCTCCGCCCCTGCCGGCGCCGCGGAACCGGCAGGGCTCAGAACGAACCGGTTGTAGCGGGTGACCGGGTCGTCGCCGGTCAGCAGCGCGACGGCGCCGGCGAGGTCCCCCTGGTAGGCGAGCTCGATCGCCGCGAGCTGCGGCGGCCACGCCGTCGGCAGCATCCCAGCCGCCAGGGACCGCCGAACGGCGGCCGTCTCGTCCCCGCCGGGGATGAGCAGGAAGCCCGCGGGCAGCGGAAACACACCGACGGGCTGCGGACGCGCGCACCGCACGGCGGCACCGTAGCCGGCGGCCTGTGCAGCCTCGGTGGGCTCGCTGGGCTCGGTGTGGGCAGGGAGATCTGTGGCCATCTGTGTCACCCGTCGTGATGCAGTCGTGTGCCCCGTCCGGGTCACCGGCGGGAGAGGTCGCGTGGTCGCCGCGCGCGCGTCCCGCCCAGAAGCCACAGCTCGGATGACATCGGTCCCCTTCGTCAGGTGAGCGTTTCCGGGCCGGTCGGCGACGTCCCGCGTGGCACCGCGCCCTCGTGCTCGGCGGGCTCGCCGTGGACGCCTTCGGCAGCCAAACGCTATGTGCCGCCGGCCACTACGCCGATCGGCAGTGGACGGACACTGCCACCTAGGCGCCAACCGGTCCGCCGCGGACGCGATCCGACCCCACCGCGGAGCCGGCTCACGCCGGCAGCCGGGGGCGGAAGGGGCATTCGTGCGGTGTGCCGTTGACGACGAGTGCCGTCGACGGCGGTACCTCCTGCCACACCCCGGGTAGCTCGTCCAGGGGTTCCGACAGGATGGCGCGCGCGTTGTGCGGCACCCGGCTCAGGCGGCCGTCCTCGGGGTAGAGCATCCGGAGCGCGTCGACGTCCTCGTTCATGTAGAGGGTGTTGGCGACCGGCCCGCTCGCATACCTGACCGCGAACATCCTCTGGCCGTCGGTCAGCCCGACCGTCATCTGCAGCGGTTCGGCGATGCCCGCCGCAGCACCGACGCTCTCGACGAAACCGGCCATCCTCTCCAGCCCGCCCAGGGGATCACCCTCGAGCCCGAACGTGAGCGCGAGGTGGAACATCACCTCCGAGTCGGTCGAGCCCTTGATGTTGGCGAACAGGTCCGCCCGGACCGCCATCAGCAGCTCGCGCCGGAGAGAATCGAAGCCCTCGATATGGCCATTGTGCACGAACAGCCATCGCCGGTAGCGAAACGGATGGGAGTTCGTCTTCTGGGCAGGTGTTCCAGTGCTCGCTCGAACGTGCGCGAGAAACATTGGCGAGCAGATCTCGTCGGCGAGTTCCCGAAGATTCTCGTCCCCCCAGGCAGGCGAATCGCTACGGAATACGGCCGGACACTCGCGCCTCCCATACCAGCCGATACCCGTCCCGTCGCCGTTCGGTTCGTACAGGCCCGCTCCATGCCTGATGCTCTGGGCTATCAGCGAACGTTTCGGCTCATAGAGCAGGACACGTGGGGAGATCGGCGCACCGGAGTACCCCAGCCATCGGCACATATCACCCTCCTCAGGCCACCGAGACGAAGGTGCCCAGGTGCCACCTCGGCAACCACCGACCCAACACAGCCGGGCGAACGCCCAGCCAAGGGCCTGCTCGTCATTTTTCGGCTATCGGGCTGTTGAATCTTCGGGTTGGCGGGGTATCTACCGGCCCAGGCCCTTCACCCCGCGGTGACGGTCCGCGAGCCGGAGGAGGAACCACCCATGGAATATCCACTTCTCAACGTCTTCTGGACGATGCTCTGGTTCTTCGCCTTCGCACTGTGGATCTGTGTCCTCGTTTTCGTGATCGCGGATGTCTTCCGCCGGCGCGACCTGTCCGGCTGGGGTAAGGCCGGCTGGCTCGCCGCCGTGATCCTCCTGCCGTTGCTGGGTGTCTTCACCTACACGATCATCTACGGCCAGGAGATGGGCGAGCGCACGTACCAGGAGGCTCAGCGGCGCGAATCCCTGCAGCAGGGGTTCAGCCCCTCCGCGGTGCGGGCCACCCAGGGGACCGCGGACGAGCTCGCGAAGCTGGCCGATCTCCGCCGCCAGGGCGACATCAGCGAGGCGGAGTTCGAGCAGGGGAAGCGGCAGATCCTGGCCTGATCTGCCGCCGGCCGCGGCTGGCACCGCGTACCCCACCGACGGATGCCCTGGTCTGGGACAGGAGACGGACCGCTGATGGCGGATGCGAGAGCCGAGCGAATCAGGAATTTCATCAAACCGCTGCGTGTCGAACCGGGAACCACGGTGACCCTGCCCTCGGACTTCGATCCGCGGTACAAAGCACACCTTCTGAAGAAGAAGGATGGCGTAGCGATGCTACGCACCGGGATCGAGCTGCTGGCCGACTACCAACGGCGCCTGGCCGCACAGGACACCTACGGGGTGCTCGTCTGCCTCCAGGCGCTGGATGCGGGCGGAAAGGACGGCATAATTCGGCATGTGATGAGCGGGGTCAATCCGCAGGGCGTGCAGGTGAGCAGCTTCAAGGTGCCGTCGGCGGAGGAGCTCGACCATGACTATCTGTGGCGCTACGCCTGCCGGTTGCCAGCCCGCGGGAACATCGGAATATTCAATCGTTCACACTACGAGGAGGTCCTCGTAGTCCGTGTACATCCGGAAAACCTCGATCGGCAGAAGCTCCCGGCCGAGGCGAAGAGAAAAGGCGTCTGGAACTGACGGTATCACGAGATCAACGAATGGGAGCGCCACCTGACCGACAACGGCTTCCGACTGGTCAAGCTGTTCCTCAACATCTCCCGGGAGGAGCAACGGGCCCGGTTCCTCAAACGGATCGACGTGCCGGAGCACAACTGGAAGTTCTCGGCTGCCGACGTGCGCGAGCGCGAGCACTGGGACGAGTACCAGCACGCGTTCTCGAAGATGCTGTCGGCCACCAGCACACGGTGGGCACCCTGGTATGTCATACCTGCCGACCGGAAGTGGTTCGCCCGGATCTGCGCCGGTGCGGTTCTCGCGCACACCCTGATCGACATCGACCCGCGGTATCCCACGGTGAGCGCCGAGGAGCGACGCGCACTGGGAGCGGTGGCACGGCGGCTTGAGAGCGAGGCCCCCGAGGGCGCCCCGGCCGACCCGTACGCCATGTCGGTCGCCAGCGCCGAGACCGGCCACGGAAAGCTGAAGAAGGCGCAGAAAGGCAAAAGGGTCGGGAAGACCGAGAAGGCGGGAACGCGGCGCCGATTTCGATCGGAGACGGAACGGCATGAGCGTGCACAGCGAGGTTGATCGGAGCGCGGTCGGCACCGACAGCTGGTTCGCGCGCTCGACCGAGGAGGTCGCGACCGCCTTCCGGGTCGATCCGGCCGTTGGGCTGGCGGACGCACAGGTGGCCGAACTGCTGGCCACCGATGGCCCGAACGTGCTTCCGGAGGAGAAGCCCACGCCGGACTGGCGTCGTTTCCTGAGTCAGTACCGCAGCTACATGCAGCTGATTCTCATCGGCGCGGCCGCCGTTTCCGTCGGGGTTGCCGAGTGGAGCACCGCGGTGCTGCTCGCGCTGCTCACCGTCCTGAACGCCGTGGTGGGCCTGCGCCAGGAGGGCAAGGCCGAGAGCGCCATGAACGCGCTGCGGTCGATGCTGAAGGCGACGGCCCGCGTGCGGCGGGCCGGGTCCGAGGCCGAGATTCCGGCCGACCAGGTGGTGGTGGGCGATGTCGTGATCCTCGCGGCGGGTGACGAGGTACCGGCCGACGGGCGCGTTGTCGCAGCGAGCGCCCTGCAGATCGACGAGTCTGCGCTGACCGGGGAGAGCACCCCCGCCGCCAAGGACGCGGTCGTCCTGCGGGCCGGCCCGCTCGGCCCCGGCGAGATCCTCTCCCTCGGCGGCGTCGATCTCGCCAGGCGCAGCGCCATCGTCAAGGATCTCCCGTCGGTCGAGACCCTGGGATTCGTCTCTGCGATCAACTCGGACAAGACCGGGACTCTGACCATGAACCAGATGACCGTGGTCGAGGTCGTGGAACCGACCGCCCGGTACACGGTCTCCGGTGCCGGCCGCGCTCTGCAGGGGCAGGTCCGGCACGCCGCCGGCGGATCCGCCGCCGTCGAGGAGGCGATCCTGCCCTATCTGGTCGCGAACGACGCGGCGCTGATGAACGGGGAGCCCGTCGGCGATCCCACCGAGTGCGCCCTGCTGGTGCTCGGTCACAAGGCCGGGCTCGATGTGGACATCACCCGCGAGCGGCTGCCCCGGCTCGCCACGCTGCCGTTCGACCCGGACTACAAGCTGATGGCGACGTTCCATTCGGCCGTCGACACCGCGGGGCGGTCCGTCGTCCGGTGTTTCGTGAAGGGTGCGGCGCCCGCGGTTCTGTCCCGGGTTGCGACGGCGCGGTCCGGCGGCGCAACGGTCTCCTGGGACGCCCACCTGCGCGAATGGGCCGAGGCTCACCTCGAGCGTATGGGAGGCGAGGGGAAGCGGGTGATGGCCGCCGCCACCCTGGATCTCGATCCGGCCGGCTTCCGGGCCGACGGCGACCTGCTCGCCTACGTCACGGGTCTTCACCTGACGAGCCTGGTCGGGATGGTCGACCCGCCGCGGCCGGAATCCGCGGAGGCGATCGCCGGTGCGCGCGACGCCCACATCCGGGTCCGGATGGTCACCGGCGACGACGTTGTCACCGGAGCCGCCATCGCCGCGCAGGTCGGTATCGACGGTGCGGCCATTCTCGGCGCGGACTTCGCCGCGCTCCCGGAATCCGAGCGCCTGGCCGTCATCGACGACATCGGTGTCGTCGGACGGGTCGCCCCCGAGCACAAGGTGCTGCTCGCCGACACGTTGAAGAAGCGTGGTGACGTGGTGGCGATGACCGGAGACGGAGTCAACGACGCACCGGCCATCAAGGCCGCCGACATCGGGATCGCGATGGGTACCGGTACGGACGTCGCGAAGAACGCGAGCCGGATGATCCTGTCCGACGACAACTTCGCCACGATCGTGTCCGCGGTCGAGCGTGGCCGCAAGATCTACGACAACCTCGCCAAGTACATCCGCTTCGTTCTGATCCTCCTGGTCGTCTTCGTTCTGACCTTCCTGGGTGCCACTCTGTTCGATATCGCCGCCGGCGAACCGTTCACCCCCGCCCAGGTGTTGTGGATCCACTTCCTCGTCAACGCGCCGTTCGGCTTCGCTCTCGGCTTCGACCGGGCAAGCCAGGGGCTCATGGGCAGGAGGCCACGCCCACGCGGTGAGTCACTGCTGACCACCAGGCTGATCGTCATGGTCGGCCTGGTCGGGCTGGTCATGACGGTCGGCCTGCTGGCGATGATCAAGATCGGCGAGACGCGTTTCGGGAGCGACTCGGTCGGAAACTCGATCGCCTTCACCTCGTTCGCGCTGTGCCTGATCGTCGGGGCGCTCGAATGCCGCGACGAGTCCGGCACCATCCTGACGACAGCCACATTCGACAGCAAACATATGAACTGGACAGTGCTGGGAGAGTTCGTGCTCGCGGTGTTCGTCACCCAGCTGGACGCCTTCCGAAGGCTGCTCGGCACCACCCAGCTCAGCCTCGACGAGTTCGCCTGGGCGCTTGTCCCCGCGATCGCACTCCTGATCCTGTGGGAGCTCGGGAAATGGGCGGTCAGGCGTTTCCTCGGTGCAGCCTCCGCAGCACGAACGCGAGATGCAGGCGCAGGCGGCCGTTCGGGTCGTGGACGGACCAGCCGAGAACCTGCTCCGCCTGGTGGAGACGTTCCTGCAAGGTCGAATGGTGCACGGTGAGCCCCACGGCCGCCGCGCGAAGACTCGGGCTGGTGGTGACGGCCTCCAGGGTGGCGAGCATCCAGGGGGCCGCGGCGGCAGCCCGGTCCAGGGCCTGGACGTCGGGGTCGGGCGGCGTGGCCGGGCCGACCGCCGCGGCCAGCACGGCCAGACCGCCGAGCTGGTCCGCGTGCACCACCCGCGGTCCCGGGTCCATCGCGGTGCCGCCGGCAGTGAAACGCAGCGCCGTGCGGGCGGCCTGCCAGGACGACGGGAGCTCCAGCACCGGCACGGCTGGTCCGACGCCCGTCCGCCGATCCGCGACCTGCGCGGGGACGACCTGCTGGCCGGCGGCGACGGGTTCCCGGGCGGGGACGGATTCCCGGCAGGGCCTCGCCGGCACAGCCTCCACCAGCGCGGTGCCGTCCGACAGCGCGAGCGCGCGGGCCAGGCCCGCCGGGTCGAGGCCGAGCTGGGTGGCCACCGTCCGCCGAGTCCGTGGCGACGCCGCCGCGTCCAGGAGAACCTCGATCGAGGCCCGGGTGGTCCCGTCGTCGGCGGTCACCGACGGCCGGGCGCTCGTCCGGTCGAAACACGCTCGGCAGGCGGCCGCCGCCCGCTCGAGCACGACCGCGTCCAGCGGGCCGACGGGGCCTGGTCTTTCCAGCCACAGCGTCGGCGGCCCTCCCGGCACCACCGCGACTGCCGGCCAGGTGTCGTCGGCCGCGGTGGCGGCGGCCCGGCGGCGCCCCTCGACGTCGACCTCGACGTGCACGCCCCGTCCGACGTCGACGAGACGGGCCGGCGCACCGGTCAGCAGCGCCGCACCCCGCACGATGGCCTCGAGCCCGGCCCGGCCCTCGACGAGCCGGTCGAAGTAGATGACGGCCCGTAAGGCCGCGCCGGCGTCGGGGTCCAGCGCCGAGAGCCGGCCGGCGAGCTCCTTCACCGGGCATCCTTCACCGGGCAATAGTGCCGTGCCGACCGGGAGGGCCGCGACCGCTACGGCGCGAGAAGGCGGCGAAGCCAGTTCGTCCGGGCGGCCTTCGCGGCCTGCGAGACCGGAGCCTGCGGTGCCATCAGGTCGAAGCCGTGGAAGCCGCCGGGCCACACATGCAGCTCGGCCGCGCCGCCCGCCTGCCAGATCCGGCTGGCGTAGGTCACGTCCTCGTCCCGGAAGGTCTCCGCCGAGCCGACGTCGATGAAGGCCGGAGGCAGGCCGGAGAGGTCACCGGCACGGGCCGGGGCGGCGTACGGCGAGACGTCGGGGCCACCGCGCTGATCGCCGAGCAGTGCCGTCCAGCCGGTCTCGTTCGACGCGCGGTCCCAGACACCACGCCCGGCCATCTGCCAGGCCGACGGGGTGTCGTTGCGGTCGTCGAGCATCGGGCACAGCAGCATCTGCCCGGCCAGGGCCGGGCCACCGCGGTCGCGGGCCATCAGTGCCACGGCCGCGGCCAGGCCGCCGCCCGCGCTGGTGCCCGCCACGATGGTTCGGCCCGGGGCGACACCGAACTCGGCCAGCCGGTCCGCCGTCCAGAGCAGGCCGGCGTAACAGTCGTCGACAGGGGTCGGATGCGGGTTCTCCGGCGCGAGCCGGTAGTCCGGCGAAACGACCACCAGGCCCAGCTCCTCGGCCCACTCAAGCGCCTCGGAGACACCGGTGCGCGCGTCACCGATGACCATCCCGCCGCCGTGCATGAAGTAGACGGCCGCCGCCGGGGTTTTGGTCGACGTCGGCCGGCACACGACCAGCGGCAGCTCGAACCCACCCGGACCGCCCAGCCCGACCGGTAACGAGACCGTCTCCACGGTGAACGCGCCGCCGCGGGCGAGCTGCTCATCCGAGACGACGATGCCCGCCATCCGCTCGCGAAGCTCCCGGATCACTTCCAGCGTCATCGGCTGCGGCAGAAGCGCCCCGAACATCTCGAGGGCCGCCGCCAGCTCGACGTCGAAAGGCGGTGGTGGACCGACCCGCACGTCACCGGTATCCACATCGCTCACAGCCATTCTCGCTCCCGCAGGTTCCAGCTCGGCCGACATCCCTGATGCTGGCCTGCTGCGCGCGATCACGAAAGATGCGAGACGGCGGGAATCGCCCGCCAGCCGGCGGGCGATTCCCGCTCTTCGAACCCGGCTACCCAACAATCCGAAGGGATCACCGCCGTCGCGGGCGCCTTCGGAGCCGCGCGCCGCCACCACGGCGGCGGGCCGCAGGTGTGACCGGCCTCGGCACCGCCGAAGAGATCAAGATGATCCCGAGACCGCCGGCCAGCAGCGCGCCCACCGCCACCAGCAGGAGCGGGACCGTGCCGGTGAACGGCAGCCGACCCGTCGGTTCGGCCGGCGCGCCGCCCCTGTCCTCCGCACCAGCCTTGTCCTCCGCACCCGCCTTGTCCTCCGTACCAGCCGCGCCGACCGGGCCCGCCGCGCCGCCGGGACCCACTGACCCGGCCGCCGCGCCGACGCCGCCGATCACGGTGGGACCGGCTGGTCGCGGACCATGGTTGCCGGAGCCGGAGCCGCCGGTCTCACCCCAACCCGCACCGCCGGATCCGCCACCACCGACCCCGTACCCGCCGGTGTGGTCGCCGCCGCCGGGACCGCCACCGACGACGAGTGTGAATCCAACGGTTCCGCTGGCGACGACAACCCGGTCGTTACCGAACGGCCGACCGGCGGCGGCGTCGGCCGCGCATACCGAGACAGTGGTGGGCACGAGCAGCGAGACAACGAAAAGAACCCCGCGGACCGCGTTCACCGCGGCACCGTGAGGTCGCCTTCTGGGCCGGACTGGACCTGACACATCGCTCCCCAACGACCGCACCGACGACTACGGGGCGCTCCCGAGATCGCAGGCCCGTCTGACCGTCATCCGCGGCGCGGAAATCCCCGGCGAAAGGCAACCGGAGAACACAGTCGGAGAACGTGGACCTCGGTTCTCCCTCCCCCTGTCCACGGACCCTAAGGCCGTCGCTCGGTTTCCGCTCGGTGAGCGATACCCATTCCGCGCCTGCGGGGAATGCCGGAAATTCCGTCGCCGGGCCGGGCATGTCAGGTCGGTGCGGGGCGGGTCAGGTCGGTGCGGCCGGTCGCGGGAGCGGCCGGTCGCGGGAGCGGCCGGCGCGCGGCTCAGCCAGCACGGCCGGACCAGTTCCGGGCGTCGCGCAGCACCTCCCGGAAGGGCTTGCCGCTGTCGAACGAGGGCTCCCGGGGCAGACCGAGCACCCGCTCACCTATGCCGTTGCGCTGCACCTCGTTCGTCCCGCCGGCGATCGACATGAAGCGGCTGTTGAGGAAGCCGATCGCGGTGCGCCCGGCGGCCTCGTCGTTCTCCTCCCAGGCCACCGCGTCCGGGCCGCCGATCGCCATCGCGAGGTTCGCCCGGACGGGGTCGTGGACACCGGAGGCCAGCTTGGCGTACGACGCCAGGTGGGCGGCCCGGCCCGGTTCGGCCCGCATGAGGCCGCCGAGCCGGGCCATCAGCGCACGGCGGGCAACATCGTCGACGTGCGCCCGCACGATCAGGTCCCGGGCCTGCGGGTCGTCGATCCGGCCGACGGACCGGGCGAGCTCGACCAGATCCGGCGCGATGCCCTGGGGGACCTTGCGTACCGGGCCACCGTGGCTCAGCCCGCCGCCCCGTTCGAACATCAGCATGGTCTGCGCGACCGTCCAGCCGTCGTTGACGTCGCCGATCACGTCGTCGTCGGTCAGCTCGACATTGTCGAAGAACTCCTCGCAGAACTCGGCGTCGCCGGTGATCTGCCGGATCCGCCGGACCGTCACGCCTTTGGCGCCGATCGGCACCGCGAACCAGGTCAGGCCACGATGCTTGGGGACGTCCCAGTCGGTGCGGGCCAGGCACATGCCCCAGTCGGCGTAGTAGGCGCCGCTGCTCCAGATCTTCGCGCCGTTCAGGATCCAGCGACCGCCCTCCCGGACCGCCCGCGACCGGACGCCGGCGAGATCGGATCCCGCCTCCGGCTCCGAGAAGAACTGCACGAACAGCTCCTCGGCGGTGAGGATCCGCGGAATGTGACGCCGCAGGAAATCCGGTGACGCGTGCGCGAGCATCGTCATCGCGCACACACCGAACGTCGTGCCCCCGGCGATGCCGAGATTCGGCATCTGGTAGCCGCGCGCCTCCTCCAGGAAGGCCCGCTCGTATTCCCCGCCCAGCCCCTGGCCGCCGTATTCCCGCGGCCAGGTGATGCCGGCGTACCCCGCGTCGAACAGCTTTCGCTGCAGCGCGCGGCCGGCGGCGATGACCTCCGGAGGTGTCTCCGTCGTGCGCATGCCCACCGGGGCCGGCCCCGCGGCGGGAACGGGCCTGAGGTTCTCCCGGATCCAGACCCGGGCCCTGGCCCGGTACTCGTCGAGGGTCAGCGTTTCAGATGTTTCGAGCGTTTCGGTCGAGGCCTCGGCCGGCACCTCGGTCTGCCCCGTGCCCTTCACGGCGGTGTCCCCCATCAGCCGACTCCTCCGATCCGCTCGGCCAGCCGCGCCCGGTGCCACTGCGCGCATCCGTAGGTCACCGCGTCGGCCGCCAACCGGCGCATGAACAGGTGGTGGTCGTGCTCCCAGGTGTAGCCGATCCCGCCGAAGACCTGGAAGCACGCGTGCGTGAGGGTGATGCCGTGCTCCGCGACGAACGCCTTGGCGGCGTGGGCGAGTTCGGCGCCGTCGGGCGCACCCCCGCCGAGTGCCTCGGCGGCGGCGGTCACCAGGCCCTTGGCCATCTCCAGCGACAGGCTGGTGTCCGCGAGCAGGTGCTTGATCGCCTGAAACGAGCCGATCGGGCGGCCGAAGGCGATCCGGGCCCGGGCGTACTCGACGGCCAGTTCGAAGTCCCGGTGCATCGCGCCGACCGACTCGGCGGCGGCGAGCACGGCGGCCACCTGTGTCTGCCGGGCGAACAGATCCTCGGTGGCCGTTCCGGGCGTCCCGACCAGCGCGCCGGCGGGAACGTGGACACCGCTCAGGCGAACGGAGCAGGTTCGCCGGGTGATGTCGAGGCCGGACAGCGCGCGGATCTCGACACCCGGTGCGGTGGTGTCGACGATGACCTGCGTCAGGCCGTCCGTGCCGTTGCCGGTGACCAGCAGCACGTCGCAGCCGAGGGCGTCGGGGACGTGGCGGACCTCGCCATCCAGGACGTAGCCGTCAAGAGCGGAGCCACCGCCGGGCGCGTCGGTGGCAGACCGGATGGTGACCTCGCCGGCTCCTGGCGTCAGGCCGCCCACCGCACCTGCCACCCAGGTCGCGACGGCCTGCCCGGCGACGAGGCGCGCCAGCAGATCGGTGTGCGGCCCGGCCTCCCCGGAAACAGTGTCCGCAGACACCGGGCCCGCTGACATCTGACCCGCTGACACCAGGTCACCGGTCGGGCTCGCCGCGACGGACAGTGCGTGGGCGACGACGTTCGTCCCGACGAAGGGACCCGGTTGAAGCGTGGCGCCACGCTCGGCGGCCACGGCGGCCGCGTCGACAAGCCCGATACCGGACGCGCTGCCACCACCGTGGCGCTCGTCGACCAGCATCCCGAACCAGCCGAGGGAGGCCGCGTCGGCGATGTAGGCCGCACCCACCGGCTCGGTGCTCTCGGCGAGCGCGCGGACACCGGTCAGCGGCAGCGTGTCCTCGATGAAACGGACGGTGGTGTCGACGAGCATCCCCTGCTCGGCCGTCGCCGCCGCCAGCAGCCGAACGCTCATTCGCCGGTGAACTTCGGCTCGCGGCGCTCGATGAACGCCTGGATGCCCTCTCGCATGTCCTTGGTGGTGTAGGTGATGTGCTGCGCCCGGGCCTCCTCCTCGACCGCCTGCTCGAAGGTGAGCGACTCGCTGGCGTCCAGCATCCGCTTGATCAGGCTGATCGCGGTGGTCGGGCCGGCCGCGAGCCGCTGACCGAGAGCCGCCGCGGTCTTGGCCAGCTCCTCGGCCGGCACGACCTCGTTGACGAGCCCCCAGTCCAGGGCCTGCTCGGCGCCGAGCCAGTCCCCGAGGAAGGCGAGCTGCTTCGCCCGGCGCAGGCCGACCTGGCGCGGCAGGCTCCAGGACGTCCCGCCGTCGAGGGCGAGGCCACGCCGGACGAAGACGGAGCTGAACCGCGCCCGGTCGCTGGCGACGATGAGGTCGCAGGCGAGCGCGAGGCCCATCGACACCCCGACGACCACCCCGTCGACCGCGGCGATCGTCGGCTTCGGCAGCCGGTGCAGCCGGTTGATGAGCTCGCCGACATGTCGCATCTCGTGCAGGATGGCCTGGCGGCCGCGGCCCGTGAGCCCGCTCGAACTACCACCACTACCGCTGCCGGTCAGGTCGGCGCCGGACGAGAAGTTGCCACCCGCTCCCGTGAGGAGCAGGGCACGGTCCTCGGGGTTGCCGGCGACCTCCGTGAGTACCTGGTCCAGGGCCGCCCAGCTGGCCGCGTCGAGCGCGTTCTTCCGCTCCGGGCGGTTGAACGTCACCGTGACCAGGCCGTCCTTGCGTTCGACGAGCGTCGAGTCCATCACGAAATCCCCTCCTGGGGCGGGAACGTCTGCGGTGTCCCAACCCCGCCCCGGGGTCGGGACACCGGACCTCCAACCGGAAGGACCGCTCGCGTGGGTCGGGGCGAGCAGTTCCGAGCGGGTGGTCGAGCGCACCGCCGACGACGGGGCCACCTCCAGCGACTGAATCTATCTAGATGTTTGGGTGATGTCGAGCAAAGTGGACGCTTGCCCGCATCCGCACACAGCCCACGTACACCACACCACCAGATCGGACGATCTTCACCCGCGCGGCGCCAATCTTCGCGCCAGCCGATCAAACGACGTCGGCGACGGATACATCTAGACTTATGGAAAGGAGTCATGCCGACCGCCGACCGCCGACCGCCGACGGCGAACGGCGCTACCCGGCGACGGCAGGCACGTCGGAGGCGAGCGAGTCCACCCGCAGGCGCTCCAGCCTCGAGCGGCTGATCCGCCACCTGCCGCCCTCGCGAACGTACTCCTCGACATAGTGCCCGTAGCCCTGCAGGCCGACCCGGCCACCCGATTCGGGTGCGGGCCATTCGACGTAGTCGAACATCGCCCACGTGCCGCGGGCGGTGTCCGCCCCGGTGAGCTCAAGCTCCGGCATGTGGCCGTGGTGAACTGTCCGGGCACCGGCCAGTGCCTCGCTGACCGACTTCACGATGGCCTCCCGGCCGTTGACGACCATCTCGGCCTCAGGAACCTCCAGCACGGCCTCGGACGCGAACACCCCGGCGAAACCGTCCCAGTTCTTCGTGTCGAGGTTCCGGAAGTAGCTCGCCTTGAGCCGCTTGAGCTCCTCGATGTCGAGAAGCCGGCGCAGCAGGGTCGGCTCCTGGTCGGTCACGATGCCTCCATCCGGTTCAGAGCGGCGTCCATCGCGTCGCGCCGAGCGACGTAGAACGGGCGGAACGAGCCGTGCGTGACGGAGTACGGCTCGTCGCTGTTCAGGTCGGTGAGCAGGTTGCGGATGGCGTGCTCCGGTGTCACGACGTCCGCCTCGCCCACCGGCCGGTGCGCGAGCATGGCGGTGAGGTCGTCCATGTCGACGCTCGTCGTGCCGAGCGCCGCCGGCCGTGCCTGAACGCTGCTCTCCAGATGCCCGGTGGCCATCCCGCCGGGGAAGAGGAGAGTCACGCCGATGCCTTCGGGGGCCAGTTCCTCGCGCAGGGTCTCCCCGAACCCGGTGACGGCGAACTTGCTCGTCTGGTAGGCACCCATCCGCACAGCCGGAGTCAGCACGCTGGACGAGGCGGTCAGTACGATCCGACGCCAGCCGGCGCGCTCGCGGATGAGCGGGAGGAACTCCCGTACCGTGCGGATCGTGCCCAGCACGTTGACGTTCAGAACCCATTCCCAGTCCTGGTCGGTCAGCCGGTCGATCGCCCCGAACTGCTGCACGCCGACATTCGCGCATAACACGTCGCACCCGCCGAGCGTCTCCTGCACGTGCCACGCCGCCGCAGCGAGGCTTTCGCCGTCTCCGACGTCGACGCGTGCCGAGCTTGTCGGAACACCGAGTTCCTCGGTGATGGTCTTCGCGGTCCGCTCGGCGGCCGCGCCGTCGATGTCCAGAGTGGCCACCGCGGCGCCCTGCTGCGCGAACACCCGGGCCAGGGCGGCACCGAGGCCCGCCCCGCCGCCCGTGACGACCGCGACTTTTCCGGCCAGTTCCGTTGTCAGGTTCAACTATCCTCCTCTGACGCCTTCCGATGATTTCCTTCGGCGGTCGCCGGGGACCGCCGCCGCTGGCGCGGGGAGCTATTCGCGCGGTGTCGCACGGGATTTGATGATCTCCATCGTGGACCAGCTCCGCACCGGTCTGGGGCCGCCTTCCTCCTGCATGGTCCCGTGCAGCCAGGCGATTCCCAGGGAAACCGCGGCCGCCGCCGCGTTGTGCGTTCCCTCGAAGTTGAAGGTGCGGCCGCCGAAGCCGAGGCTGGCCAGCCTCGGCTGGCTCACCTCACCCTTCGTCTCCCAGACGACCTTCGAGCTGACGTCGCCGTTGGTCGCGATGACCGGTGGCTCACCCTCACGACGGAAGGTCGCGGTCGCGTAGTCGCCCGCGCCGAGCATCGCGTTGCCGGTCTCCCAGCGCCCGTCCTCGAGGATCGATCCCCAGACGAACCAGTAGTGCTCCAGCTTGGCGATCTTCGACACCCAGGCGCTCAGGCCGGGCAGACAGTACATCCGGTCGAGGCCGCCGTAACCGCCGGTGATCCTCGACCCGGCGATGCTGCCCGCCACAGTGCACCCCGAGCTCGTGTAGCCGACGTCGTCGGGCAGGCCGGGGACGTAGATGGCCGTCACGTTCATCGGCAGCGGGGTCAGGACGACGTCGACGAGGCCGTCGTCCTCCTTCCACAGGTACGCCGTCGGCCCGAGCGAGATCGAAAGGCTGTGCTTCGCGCTGAAGTTGACGGGAATCGCGGCCCTACCGGCCTTGGAGTCGGCCCAGATGATGGGTCCCCAGTACAGGTCGCTCTCGTACGGGAAACGGACCGTCGTCGGATGGGCCCACAGGTCGGTCGAGCATTCATGAACGATGAAGTCGAACGTCCCGCCCGACGAGAGCATCCGGATCAGCTCGTAGCGCTTACCGTTTTCCGTGTCGACCATGGCCCACAGGAACAGAAGGTCGTTGTGCAGACCGGGGAACTGTCTGTCCTGCGTCGAGTAGTCCTGGAGGGACGCGTCCGCCAGGTGAACATACGGAATGATGTTGGCCTTCGAAACATCGAGGTCCGGCATGCTGCCCCTTTTGTTTGGTGGCATTTTCGCGGAGCACCGACCAGCTCGGGAGGATCGCGGCCGGGCATGGGGATGCCGTCCGCCTCGGCAGCCCGAGAGGAGATCACGAGTAGCGGCACCGTGGTTTCCGGCGCCATCAGCGGTTCCGGCACGATCAGCCGCTCGCCGCGCGCGGCCTCGACGAAAGGACTATCGTCCGTTAGAGGACATCTGTCTGGCAACTATGGCGGAGGACCGCCCATGCCGCAACCCCTCGACCGTCGGACCCGACGGACCCGCTCCGCACTGGAACGCGCGCTGCTGGAGCTGATCACCGAGCGTGATCTGGCCCAGATCTCGGTCGCCGACCTGACGAGGCGGGCCGACGTCAACCGCACGACCTTCTACGAGCACTACGCTGACGTGCACGACCTCGCGGCAAGCGCCTGCACCATGATGTTCGACGAACTGATCTCCAGCTCGCCGGTGATCGCGCCGAGCCGCATCCCTTTCCGGCAGCTCGACGAGCGGGATGCCCTGATCCGAGTGCTGACGCACATCAAGGAGCAGGCCGGCCTCTACTACGCCCTGCTCGGCGACGACGGCAGCGCCCGAGTGATCAACCATCTGCACCGGCGACTCGCCATCTCGCTGCACGTCAACCTCACCCACCCCGGCACCGGCACCCATGCCGACGACCCGGCCGACATCCCCTACGACCCGACCGCCGCGCTGTACGCCGGCGCGCTGCTCGGCCTCGTCCTCGACTGGCTCCGCCACGACTGCCCGGGCACCCCGGCGGAGCTGTGCCGCACCATCTGGCCGCGTCTCGCCGGGGCCGTGGACGGCAGCCGTCCCGCGCGACAGCAGGCGACCCCCGCCGAATTTAATATCTAGATATTTAGAGGTCGATGCGTTAGAACAGTGGCGGGAGCGGGATCGCGGCCGCCGTGGCTGTCGGGCTCCCGAGTACGGAGGTGGCGCGATGACCTTCCGCTGTCGGCGCCTGCGACGGTTGGCGCCCGCCCGGGCAGCCGCGGGCTCGGCCCACGAGCAGCCGGTCCGGGACCGTGCTGTGGCAGCCGTGAGCGCCGCATGAAACGGATTGTCGTGCTTGGCGCCTCCAGCGGCCTGGGCCGCTGCATCGCCCTCGGTCTCGCGGAGCGGGGCCACCGGGTCGCCATGCTCGCCCGCCGGCTCAGCCGGCTCGAGGCGGCGGCCGAGGAGGCAGGTGACGGCGCCGTCGCGATCGCCTGCGATGTCACCGTGGAGTCGTCCTGCCGGGAGGCGATCACGCGAGCCGCCGACGCGATGGGTGGCATCGACGGCCTCGTGTACTCCACCGGCCTGATCACCATCATGCCCATCGAGAAGATGGATGCGGCAGCCTGGGGCAGGCTCTTCGCCACCAATGTCACCGGCGCCTCGCTGATCACCGCGGCGGCGCTGCCGCATCTCACCGAGTCCCACGGGTCGGCGGTGTACCTGTCGTCGATCAGCGCCTCGGCGGGGCCTCCGTGGCCGTTCATCGGCGGCTATGCGGTGAGCAAGGCCGCGCTGGACAAGATGATCGAGGCCTGGAACGTCGAGCATCCCTCGGTCGGCTTCACCCGCCTGACAATCGGCGACTGCCTGGGCGGCGAGGGAGACTCGGCGACCGGCTCGCTCACCGGCAACGACCCGGAGCACATCGGACGGGCAGTCAACGAGTGGCAGCGCCTCGGCTACCTGACGGGCCATTTCATCGATGTCGAGCACCTCGTCGACGTCACGGACGCCACCCTCGGCTTCGGCGCCAGCAGCGTGGTGCCGTCGCTGACGCTTGTCCCGCGCCCCGCCGGCCGTCCGACGCCGTCCCCCGTCGACACGCTGACGGGAAAAGCAACCCCTTGACGATCAGCAGCTCGAGTGGGCCTGGCGGCCAGGTCACAACAGAACAGAAAGGTTTCCATGGGCAAGCTTGAGGGACGGGTCGCCTTCATCACCGGTGCGGCGCGGGGACAGGGCCGGAGCCACGCCCTGAGGCTGGCGGCCGCGGGCGCCGACATCATCGCGGTGGACATCTGCGAGCAGATCCCGAGCGTGCCGTACCCACTGGCGACGCCGGAGGATCTCGCGCAGACCGCCAGGGCCGTGGAGGGACTCGGCCGCGGGATCGTGACGGTGAAGGCGGACGTCCGTGAACGCTCACAGCTACGGGAGGCACTGGACCAGGGACTGGCCCGGTTCGGCCGTCTCGACATCGTGCTCGCGAACGCGGGGATCTGCCCGTGGGACGATCTGACGCTGTGCAGCGGGTTCATCGACGGAACCGACGTGGACCTCATCGGCGTGATGAACACGGTGGCGGTGAGCCTGCCGCATCTGGGCGCGGGTGCCTCGATCGTCCTGACCGGTTCGACGGCCGGGATGATGAAGGGCACGGTCGAGGGGATCGGGTCCGGCGGGGTGGCGTACTCCTGGGCGAAGCAGACCGTGTTCCGCTACACCGAGACGCTGGCGCTGCAACTCGCGCCGCACAGCATCCGGCTGAACGCGGTGCACCCGACCAACGTGAACACCCCCCTGCTGCAGAACGACCGGCTCTACCGCACCTTCCGCCCGGATCTTGAGAACCCCACCCGGGAGGACGCGGAAGTCGCCTTCCCCGCGATGCAGGCGATGCCGATCCCCTACATCGAACCGGAGGATGTCAGCGACCTGGTGTTCTTCCTCGTCTCCGACGACTCGAAGTTCATCACCGGTATGAACATCCGTGTCGACGCCGGCGGCATGCTCAAGGGCGAGCCCGCCCTCTGACCCGTGGCCGGGCCGGGCGTCTCGCCGCCCTGGGCCCGGTCGGCGGTGTCACCGGTCCGGCCGCGTCACCCGCGGCCGGACCGCGCCGTCAACGCTGGAGCAACCGCTGGCGGAGCTCTCCGTCCTCCATGAAGACCGGGATGTCGTCCGGCCCCAGGTACGACGGGCGGATGGTGGAACCGCCGTCCACCACGAGGGTCTGTCCGGTGACGAAGCCGGCGAGGTCGCTGAGCAGGAACATCACCGCGCCGGCAAGTTCCTCCACGGTGCCGCGGCGGCGCAGCGGCAGCACGGCGTCCCGGGCGGCGTCTGCCGCGTCGTTCCCTCGGCTGTGCGGGGTGCGGATGGTGCCGGTGCCAACCGCGTTGACCCGGATGCCCCGCGGGCCCCACTCCGCGGCCGCCGTCCGGGTGAGGGAGAGAAGTCCTGCCTTGCCCACGCCGTAGGCGAGGCTGAAAGGGGCCGCGACGAGACCGGCGACCGAGGCGATGTGGACGATGCTGCCACCACGCGCCGAGGCCGTCATCGCCCGGGCGGCGGCCTGGCTGGTCAGCAGCGCCGAGCGCAGGTTCAGGTCGATGACCTCGTCGAGATCGGTGACCGGGAAGTCGTCGAGCGGCTGCCAGTGCCGGGGCCGCTGGCCGCCGACCACGTGCACCAGCCCGTCGACCGATCCGAACGCCGCCACGGCGTCGGCAACGGCGGCGTCGACCTCCCTTTTGAGCAGGACGTTCGCCACGACACCGCGGAACGTGCCGAGCCGATCCCGGCCGACCACCGGTGCGACCACGTCGCCCACCACCGCTTCGGCATCCGCGAGCGCCGCGGTGTCGAGGTCGATGCCGACGACGTTCGCGCCGAGCTCGACGGCGGCCACGCACACCGCGGTACCGATGCCGCTTCCCCCGGCGCCTGCGACCACCACGGTTCGGCCGTCGAGCCGCAGCCGGTCGCCGATCATGCGAGGTCTCCCGCCTCGCCCAGTAACCCAGGAGCGACCCGCGCCGTGTCGTCCGATATCGCAGTCATGCGCCGAACCCCTATCCGTAGAAATATCTAAATGATAAGAACATTTCATGTTCGGCGACAAGAAGGTAGCGATCATCACCGGCGTGGGCCCGGGCATGGGCCGGTCCATCGCGCTGGGCCTCGCCAGGTATGACGTCGACGTCGTCCTCGCCGCCCGCCAGCCCGCCCGCCTCGGCGCGGTGGCCGAGGAGGTGCGCCGCGCCGGTCGCGATCCACTCGTCGTGCCGACCGACATCACCGATCCCGCCTCCTGCCAGGCGCTCGTCGACGCGGCGGTGGAACGTTTCGGAGGCGTCGACGTCCTGGTGCAGAACGCGCACCACGAAGGCGACTGGGCCCCGGTCGCGGACGCCGACACCGAGCGCTGGCGCGCGGTCTTCGACGTCAATCTCTACGGCACGCTGCACCTCGTGCAGTCGGCGGTGCCGGCGATCCGCGCGCGAGGCGGCGGGGCGGTCGTGCTGGTGAACAGCGGCGCGGTACTGTCCAATCCGCCGAACCTCGGCGCGTACACCGCTTCGAAGGCGGCGCTCGCCGCCGTGGCCCGCACGCTCGCGGTCGAGGTCGGGCAGTGGGGCATCCGAGTCAACGGCGTGTTCCTGGGTGGTGTCCTGGGTGACAACATCCGGCACGCGGCGGAGCACCAGTCGGCGGCCGAGGGCATCACCCCCGAGGAATGGTTCGCGCGGCGGAACGCGACGCTGCCGCTGCGGCACATGCCCACCCCCGACGAATGCGCCGGTGCCGTGCTCTTCCTGTGCTCCGACCTGGCAGCGGCCGTGACCGGACAGCATCTGAGCGTCAACGGCGGTCAGTGGACGACCTGACGGCGCTCCCCCTCACCGGCACCCGAGAACCCGCCCGTGAGCTAGATTCTTCTAAATATTTTCGGGCAGAGGCTCTACGCGGACCCGGTCGCGCCGCGGGGGCACCGCGGCATCGGCTGGTGCGGCGCACGTGACCGGCGACCGGGGAGGTCAGGAGCCCACATGCCAGCAACCGGCGCGTTCGAGGACGTTCGCCTGGACATCGATGATCCGGTCGCCGTCGTGACGATCGACCGGCCCGGGAGCATGAACGCCTTCCGGGGGCAGACGCTGCGCGAGCTACACCAGGCGTTCACGCTCGCCGAGCACGATCGGCGGGTGGTGGGCATCGTTCTCACCGGCGCCGGTGATCGCGCCTTCTCCGCCGGCCTCGACGTCGCCGTGCTGCACGCCCAGGTCACCTCGGGTGGCACGGCCACACCCCCGGTGGACGAAGGCTGGGGTGGGCCCTTCCCAGGCTCACCGGCCATGGCGGACCTGCAGCGCATGCTCACCTGGCCGATGGCCATCCGCAAGCCGGTGATCGCCGCCGTGAACGGTGTGTGCGCCGGCGGGGCCTTCCTGCTGGCAGCGGCCTGCGACCTGCGGTTCGCCGCCGACACGGCGCGCTTCACGACGGTGTACTCCCGGCGCGGCCTGATCGCCGAGCAGGGCGTCAGCTGGCTGCTGCCGCGCCTCGTGGGGCCCGCCCACGCCCTCGACCTGCTCTGGTCGTCCCGGGTCGTCTCGGCCCCGGAGGCACTGGCCATCGGTCTCGCCCAGCGGGTCGTGCCGCCGGATCGCCTGTTGGACGAATGTCGCGCGTACATCGCCAAGCTGGCCCGCCTGGCGTCGCCGCACTCGATGATGGTGTCCAAACAGCTCGTCTACCAGCACCTTCAGCGCGATCTCGGCGAGGCCGTCGACCAGACCGACCGCCTCATGCGGGAGTCCTTCCGCCGCCCGGACCCCGTCGAGGGTGCCACGGCGTTCCTGGAACGCCGTGAGCCCAGGTTCGACCGCCTGGATCTGCTCCCACCGGCCTGAACCCGAGCCAGAGGCGCGACCGCCCTCCGTTCCGGCCAGGCGACGCGGGCATCGCCTGGCCAGCGCCGCCTAACCGGTGGCGCGGGATGCGCGTACGTCGTTCAGCACCGCTTCGACGGTTGCCGCGGGCGTGCCGGTGGGCAGGCTCAGCATCAGCCGGTCGACCACGCCCTCGAAGCGCTCGCGGACCCGGTCCGCGAGCGTGTCCAGCGGTGCCACAACCGCGAACGCGTCGAGGATCTCGTCGTCGATCAGGGTGCCCATCGTCGCCCACTCCCCGCGCAGCGACAACGCCCGCAGCTCGGTCTGCAGGTCACCCCAGCCGTGCAGTTCGAGCACCGCCCGGTACGCGGGGGTCGACCCGTAGAACGCGATGCGCTGGCGCATCGCGTCCGCGGCCACAGCCACCTGGGCGTCGTCCGCCCCGGTCGCCACGAACGCCGGGCAGCAGACCTGGACGTCGCCGCGGTCACGGCCGGCGGCGTCGAGACCCTCGGCAAGGGCCGGGAGAGTCACCTCTTCCAGGTATCGGCGGGTTGTGAAGGCGTGCGTGTGCATCCCGTCCGCCACCTCACCGCACATCCGGGTCATCCCCGTACCGACCGCGGCGACGAAGATCTTCGGCTGGCCGTGCGGGTGCGGCTCGGGGACGAAGGCCGGCGTCATGAGCTTGTGGGTGTAGTGCTCACCCTCGAAGCGCAGCGGGCTCCCGTCCTGCCAGGACGACCAGATCGCGCGCAGCGCGAGGACGAACTCCCGCATCCGGCCGACCGGCTTCCCCCACGGCATCCCGAACCGGTTCTCGATGTGCGCTCGCACCTGCGAGCCCAGGCCCAGGACGAACCTGCCCTCGGAGTATGTCTGCAGGTCCCAGCCGAGCTGGGCGACGGACATCGGGTTGCGCGCGAACGCCACCGCGATGCAGGTCCCGATCTCGAGGCGGGTGGTGTGCTCGGAGGCCAGCACGAGCGGCAGGAACGGGTCGTGGTTCACCTCGCCGCACCACGCGCCGTCGTACCCCATCCGCTCCAGTGCGCCGGCCGCAGCCGGCACCCCGGCAAGCACGGACGGCATCCCACCATCGATCCGCATGACGCCCCACCCTAGCCCGAAACCCGCTAATAGTTTAGATACATAGTCGCTCGATCTCGCCACCCACTCGGACCGGAGGGCGCCGCCGCCACCGGGACGCAGAGCTAACACGACTCACTTGTCGCTGGTACGGATGCCCCCGCGTTCGGCTCGGGACGACTTTCTGCGACCGAAGCGGGTCATGGGCTAGCGACACAGGACCTCAAAACCTATAGTTCTTTTCACGCTGCGGCAGGGGCCGCGACGCCGTCGCCACGGGGGTCTGATCCTCCCCCGCGGCGCGGTTCCTCTTCCAATCCCATCTGTCGCAGCATGTCCGACTCACGCTGCGGTTAACACCCAAAGGACCCCCATGAAGCAAGCGGCACGATTAGCTTCCCGAGCCGTCGCGGTGCTGGCCACGTCCTGCGCCGTCATGGCCGGCATGACGGCCTGTTCGGACGACGAGTCCGACCCGGCCACGAGTGCCCCCGCCGTCACCATCGCCGACATCAAGGCGGGACCGGAGTCCGGCTGGAGCGACGGCGGTTTCCAGCCCGACCTGTCCACGATGAAGTGCGGCCAGACGGCGTCCGATCCCAGCCGGGGAGTCACGGACACCGAGATCACGATCGGTGGTCTCGCCTATCTGACGAGCCCGTCCGGCTCCTCGATGGCCGGCACGGAGGAGGGTGCGCGAGCTCGGTTCGAGCGTGCCAACGCCGAGGGTGGCATCAACGGCAGGAAGATCAACTACGTCGGGACCCTGGACGACGGCAACGACCCCGCGCGCAACGGCTCGCAGGCCAAGGTGCTCGTCGACCAGAAGAAGATCTTCGCCGCGGTACCGGTGATGACCAGCAGTGCCAGCTACCTCGACACCTTCTGCGACGAGACCGTTCCGTTCTTCGGCTGGGGTTTCAACTCGGGGTTCTGCAACACCTCGGTCGGCTTCGGCGTCACCGGATGCCTGCTGCCCGGCAAGGAGATCACGGCGACGGCGACCACCTACGGCGTCATGCTCAACGCGCTGTTCGACGGCGATGCGTCCGGCAGGACCGTCGCCCTCGTCGGTAACGACGGCGACACCGCACGGGCCGGGCTGGCCTCCATCGCCAGGCAGATGAAGGCAGTCGGCCTCGACGTCGTGTACCAGGAGACGCCGGTACCCGCTGCCGGCCTGACGGACGCCACGCCGGTCGTGAACGCGCTCATGACGGCCAGCAAGGGCTCGCCGCCTGACGTGGTCTTCTACGGCACCGACTTCAGTACGACGCTCAAGCTGACCGAGGCTCTGGACTCCGCCGGGTTCAAGGGGAAGCACCTCAACACCGTCGGCTATGACCCGCGCCTGGCCGCCGCCAAGGTCGACGGCCTGTCCGGCGCCTACACCTCCCTGCAGTGGCAGCCCGGCACCGACGTCTCCGTGCCGGCGATCAAGCAGATGGCCGACGACATCACGAAGTACGCCCCCCAGACCGTGCTCAGTCTGCCGACGATGGCCGGGTACTGGGCTGCCGACATGTTCGTCGCCGCGGCGACGAAGGCCGGCAAGGATCTGACCGTCGACTCGATCATGAAGGTCCTCAACGGCGATTTCTCCTACCACGTCGATGGCGCGGTCGCCGAGTCCCGCTGGCCGTTCAACCACTTCGTGTCCACGCCGTGCACGTCCGTCGTCCAGCTTGCTGGCGACAAGTACGACGTCACCAGCAAGCTGGCCTGCGGCGCCTACCTGAAGAGCTGACGTCCCGGTCGAGGTGGCCGACGCGTTACCTCGCCACATGCGCTGCCGGGCCTGGCGTTCCAGCGCCCGGCAGCGCATGAACCGCTGCCGCGGCCACCGCCGGCGGACCGCGCGAGAAGCACTCGGTCATCGAAACCGAACCGGCCGGAGGCATACATGAGCGATCTCTACTGGGACCCGATCTCACCCGAGCTGCGCGACGACCCGTACCCGCTCTGGCGGCGGCTGCGGGACGAGGCGCCGGTCTACCGCAACGACCGCCTCGACTTCTACGCACTGTCCCGCTTCGCCGACATCGAGGCGGCGCACCGTGATGCGGAGACGTTCAGCTCGAACCACGGCACGACCCTCGAGACGATGTCGCCGGAGCCGATGGACTCGGCGATGATGATCTGGCTCGACCCGCCCAGGCACACCACGCTGCGCAAGCTCGTCTCGCGGGCGTTCACGGTCCGCCGGGTGTCGGCTCTGGAGGACCGCATCCGCGAGATCTGCGCGGAGCTGCTCGACCCGCGGATCGGCTCGGGCGGTTTCGACTTCGTCCAGGACTTCTCCGCGATCCTCCCGCCGACGGTCATCTCGATCCTGCTCGGTGTGCCCCGCAGCGAGCGGGAGGAACTGCGCCAGGTCGTCGACAACGTCTTCCACATGGAGGAGGGCGTCGGCATGGCGAACGAGGTGTCCTACACGGCGTTGACCGAGCTCGGGCTGCGCCTGGGCGCGCACTTCGCGGACCGCCGCACGAACGCGCGCGACGACGTCTTCACCGACCTGGTCGCCGCCGAGGTCGCCGACGAGGTGACCGGCGAGCCGCGCCGGCTCACGGACGAGGAACTCGCCAGTTTCGCGATCCTGCTGTTCAGCGCCGGCAGCGAGACGGTCGCGCGCAACCTCGGCTGGGCGGCGAGCCTCCTGGACCAGCATCCCGACCAGCGGGCGGAGCTCGCACGGGACCCGGCACTGATCCCCGGGGCGTTGGAGGAGATCCTCCGTTTCGAACCACCGTCCCCGGTCAACGCCCGATGGTCGACCCGCGACATCACCGTCGGCGACCAGATGATCCCGGCGAACTCCCGGGTCATCCTCATCACCGGCTCGGCGGGCCGCGACGAGCGGCAGTACACGAACCCGGACGTCTTCGACATCCATCGCAAGGTCGACCTGCACATGACCTTCGGGTACGGGATGCACTTCTGTCTCGGGGCGGCGCTGGCCCGCCGTGAAGGCCGCATCGGTCTGGAGGAGACGTTGCGGCGGTGGCCGGACTGGACGGTGGACCGCGAGGCCACCGAGATGCTCTACACCAGCACCGTCCGCGGTCCGCTGCGGCTACCCGTCCGAGTCTGACCGTCTGGGCGCAGAACGACGCCTGGCCGGGCCCTCGGCGAGAAGGGCCCGGCCAGGCGTCGCCCGGCGGGGTGGCCAGACGAGTCCGGCCGCCGGCTCAGCCGATCCGGCCGTCCCAGCTGCGCGCGTCCCGCACGACGTCCCGGAACGGCTTGCGGGCGTCGAAACTCGGCTCCCGGGGCAGGCCCAGCACCCGCTCACCGATACCGTTGCGCTGCACCTCGTTCGTACCGGCGGCGATCGCTACCATCCGGCCGTTCAGGTACGTGGTCGCGGGCAGCGCAGCCGCCTCGTCGGCCCCCTCGGGCCACAGCAGTGCCTCGGCCCCACCGATCTCGACCCCGATCCGGGCCCGGATCGGGGAGAGCACGCCCGCGGCCAGCTTGCCGTACGCGGCGACCGCCGGCTGAGGCTGGGCGGAGCTACGCAGCCGCGCGGCGATCCGCCGGCCGAGGTGGTACTGGGCGTAGTCGTTGATGTGGGCGGTCGCGATCGCCTGCCGGGCAAGCGGGTCGTCGAGACGGCCGGCCCTGCGCGCGAGCTCCACGAGGTCGGGAGCCAGCTCCCGCGGCTCGACCCGGACCCCGCTCGAGCTCCCGGCGCCTCGCTCGTACACCAGCATGGTCTGCGCGACCGACCATCCCTGGTTGACCTCGCCGATGATGTCCTCGTCGGTGACGACGACATCGTCGAGGAACGCCTCGCAGAAGCCGGACGCGCCGTTGATCTGCCGGATCGGCCGCACCGTGACTCCGGGGGCGCCGGTGGGGACGGCGAACCAGGTCAGGCCCTGATGCTTCGGAACATCCCAGTCCGTGCGCGCCAGGCACATGGCGTAGTCGGCCTGGTGGGCGCCGGTGCTCCAGATCTTCGACCCGTTCAGCACCCACCGGTCTCCGTCGCGGCGCGCCGTGGTCCGGATCCCCGCCAGGTCCGAACCGGCCTCCGGCTCCGAGTAGAACTGGCACCACAACCGCTCCCCCGCCAGGATCGGCGGGATGTGCCGGCTCAGGAAGTCCGCGGACGCGTGCGCGAGCATCGACCGGGCGATCGCGGTGAAGGTGACATGGCCGGCACCGCCGAACTGCGGCGTGGCGTAGTCCCGCGCCTCCTCCCGGAAGACGCGCTCGTACTCGCCTGTCAGTCCCCGGCCGCCGTACTCCCGCGGAAACGAGAGGCCGGCGTACCCGGCGTCGAACAGCTTGCGCTGCAGCGGACGGGCGGCCGCGACCTGTTCGTCGCTGCGGGCCTCCCCGCCGTCCCCGGCGCCCGGTGCCTTCCGCTCGAGGTTCGCGGCCAGCCACGCGCGGATCTCGGCCCGGAACTCGTCGAGGCCGATCGCCCTGCCTGTCGTCGCATCGCCCGTCGTCGCATCGCCCGTCGTCACGTCGCCCGTCGTCACGTCGCCCGCCCTCGCATCATCAGTCTCGTCGCTCGTCGTCGCTCGTCGTCGCTGGCGTCCCGGGTGCGCCCGCGCCCCACCTCGCGCACTCGCGGCACTAGATCCCGGAAAGCTGGCACAGGTGCTCCCGATGCCAGGCCGGGTCACCGAAGAACGCCGCGTCGGTGGTCAGGCGGCGCAGGAACAGGTGCTGGTCGTGCTCCCAGGTGAAGCCGATCCCGCCGAAGATCTGGAAACAGTTCTGGGCCAGGGAGACGCCGTGTTCTCCGACGTAGGCCTTCGCCATGCTCGCCGCCTCCAGGCCGTAGTCCCGCAGGTCGGAGCCCGCCTCGGCCGGGTTCGCGTCCGTGGACCGCCCCGGCACGTCCGTGCCGGCGAGGCCGACCGCCTCGCCGAGGCGCTGGGCCGCGGCGGCCGTGATCGCCTTGCTCATCTCCAGCACCAGACTGGCGTCCGCCAGCACGTGCTTGAGCGCCTGGAACGAGCCGATCGGGCGGCCGAACGCGATCCGGTCCTTCGCGTACTGGACTGTCAGCGCGAGCTCGTAGTCCATCGCGCCGACCGACTCCGCCGCGGTCAGGACGCAGGCGAGGGCGAGCTGCCTGGCGATGAGCTCGTCGTCGCCGAGATCGGCCGCGTGCAGCCGGCCGGCGGACCCGACGGTGACGCCGTCGAACTCCAGGCCGACGAACCGGCGGGTGAGATCCAGCGATTCCAGGGGCTGCACACGCAGGCCGGGCGTGTCCGCCGGCAGCAGGAACTGCACGAGCGCCGGCCCGCCGCCGCCGTCGGTGGTCGCTGTGGCGTCTTCGGCCGCGGCGGACACGAGATACCAGCCGTCCGGGCCGGGGTTCTCCACGAAGGTGGCCCGCCCGGACAGGCGCCAGCCATCGCCGCTCCTGGTCGCCGACACAGGATTTCCCGGGCCACCGACACGGTTCGGCCACGGGCGGGCGCCCGGCACGCGGCCGGCTCCCGTCGGCACCGGCACCGACGCCGACGCCGACGGCACCGCGGGTGCCCAGGCCGCCGAGGCCTCCCCCGACAGCAGGGCGGGCAGCACCTTCGCCGTGTGCTCGCCGGTGCCCGCGACCGCGAGGGCGTACGCCACGACGTTGGTCCCGACAAACGGACCCGGCTGCAGCAGGCGGCCGCGGTGGTAGGCGACCAGGGCGGCGTCGAAAACCGCGTTGTCGGACATGCTCCCGCCGCCGAGGTCGGCGGGAACGAGCGGCGCGAACCAACCCAGCTCGGCCGCCTGGCGCCGATACGCCCTGGCGAAGGCGGGATCGGTGTACGCCTGCGCGCGGACCTTCTCCAGCGGACAGGTGCGTTCGATGAAACGCGCGGACGCGTCCACCAGCATCCGCTGCTCGTCGGTCAGAACATCATCCACGGCCGGCTCCTCGGCTGAGTCGTGCGTCTCGTTCGTCCACGGTCCGCCGCCGCGCCGGGTGTTCCGGGCACGCCGGGTCGGCTGTCGGCATCCGGCTGCGCTCAGACGCGGACGCGCCCGCGCGGCAACGGGAGCGGGATGTCGGTGTAGGTGACGATGCCGGGCGGCGCCGCGACGACCGCGGGGATCGCGTTCAGGGCCGGCAGCGCGGTCATGATCATTCCGAGAACCATGAAGTCGCCGAGCGTCTTCCAGGCGAAGTCAGGTGGCGGAGCGATGTCGACCCTGGTGCGGATCGTCGGGCGCCCCTGGACCTCGATGACGTACCCGGTCCTGATCTGCCAGTCCGGGTCGAGGGTCTGGCCCTTGCGCCACCGCACCCGCAGGTCGACGATCGTCCGCCCGCCGACCCTCCCCTGCCAGCTGACGGCGATGCCGGCGACATGGTCGGCGGCGATCCGCCACGAGCCGAGATCGACATCCTGGGTCGTCCTGGCGTACTCGGCCTCGCAGACGACCTCGTCGAACTCGACGCCGAGCGCGTCGCCGAGCAGCCGGACGGCATCCTCGAAGATGGCGGTGCCGGACCTGGTCATCTCCGGAAGCTCGGGATCATCCATCGGCCGGCCGAATCCCACCGGCAGCTCGGTCGCCGGGGAGTCGTAACCGCTGATGTCCGCCGTCTCGGTGACGACGATCCGGTCGACACGATCGCAGCCACTGGCGGAGACGATGGCGATCAGGTTCGCGAAGCCCGGATTGATCCCGCTGCCGAAGATCGAGGACTGGCCCCGCTCGCACGCCTCGATGATCCGGCGGCGGCCGGCCCCGAGAGAATGGCCCGTGATGAAGGCGGCCGTGGTGACGATGTTGCTTCCCGATTCCAGAATGCGCACCATCTCGTCGACATCCGGCCACATCGGGTTGTACACCACGCAGTCCGGCCGCAGGCCCAGCAATGCCTCGACGTCACTGGTCACCGCGACTCCCGTCGGGGCGACCCCGCATAATTCGCCGACATCTCGGCCCACCTTGTCCGGCGACCAGGCGAAACAGCCGACGAGCTCCAGGCCGGGATGCGCGATTATCGCCTCGACCGACTGCTTTCCAACATTGCCGGTCGTCCACTGCACAACACGAAACGTCATGTCCACCGTCCGTTCAGTAGTATCGGGCGGCTCCGAAGGAGCCCCCGCGCCCATTTCGACAGGCCGACGACCGCGCCGCGGTGCGGTCGTCGGCCTGGTGCGGTTTCGGGCTACCGCTTCTCGTAGGTGATGCCGGACGCCTCGACATCCCAGGTGGTGCTGGTGGGTCCCTCCGCACGCAGTTCACGCTTCAGGACCCGGCCCACCGGGCTGCGGGGCAGCTCGTCACGGAACTCGATATAGCGCGGAAGGACGAAATACGGGAGGGCGTCCACGCACCAGCGGAAAAGCTCCTCCTCGGTGAGCGTGGAGCCGGCGACGCGGGTCGCGGTGACCTTCACGTCGTCCTCGGTAAGCTTGCTCGGCACCGCGTGCACGGCCACGTCCGCGAGCTGACCGTGGCTCATGAGAATGCGCTCGACCTCGAAGCTGGCGATGTTCTCCCCACGGCGACGCAGGTAGTCGGCCTTGCGGTCGACGAAGTAGAGGTAGCCATCCTCGTCGATCTTTCCGATGTCGCCGGTGTGGTACCACCAGTTACGGCTGGTCTCGACCGTCACCTCGGGGCGGCCCCAGTAGCCCTCGAACATCACATGCGGCCGCTTCGGCCGGATCACGATCTCGCCGTCGGATCCGCGCGGCAGCTCGTTGTCCTCGTCGTCGAAGATCCGCACGTCGAAGTACTCGGTGTTGATGACGCCGGCGGCCCGCGGCCGGTTACGCACCCCCGGCGGCTGCCAGGAGATGAGGCTCGCCTCGGTCACGCCGTACGCCCCGGAGAACGTGTCGATCCCGAACCTGGTGCGGATCACGTCGTCGACCTCGGGCGGCAGGGGCGCCGCGCCCATGAGCCGCAGGGTCCGGTTGGCCTCCGGCGCACCCGAGCGCGGCATCTCCGGCCGGTCCACGTCGTGCGCCAGGAGGTAGGCCATCGTGCCCAGGGTCGAGGTCATCGTCGCGCCGGTGCGGTTCATCTCCGGCCAGAAGTTCGACACCGAGAACTTCCGATAGATCGCCGCTCTACCGCCGTACACCAGTGTTCCGACCACGGCCGTGACCAGCGCGTTGTAGTGGAACATCGGCAGCGGCGTCCACACCACGTCATCCGCCGTGCGGCCCCAGCTGTACCCGATCTGGCGGGACAACGCCTCGTGGTAGTTGTGGCTGAGCATGCAGCCCTTGGAAAGTCCGGTCGTCCCGCCCGTGTAGATGAAGGTCGCGAGGTCCGAGGGCCGGCGTGCCACCGGCGCCGTCAGCGGCTCACCGGCCAGCAGGTCGTCGAAGGGATGCCCGGTCGCGCCGGGGAACGTCGGGAGCTCGGGCCCGGTCACCAGCACATGGGCCAGCGCGGGCAGGTTCGCGGTCACTGCGGCGGCGCGGTCGGCGAGGTCACCGGCGACCACCAGCACGGTCGACCCCGAGTCGTGCAGTTGATGGCGCAGGTACTCGCCCTTGTAGGCGGTGTTGATGGGCACCGCCACAGCACCCGCCCACTGCGCGGCCCACCACGAGATCAGCATCTCCGGCGAGTTCTCCAGCAGGATCGCCACCCGGTCACCGGGGGCGACCCCGAGCGACCGCAGGCCGGCGGCGAGGCGCGCGGCGCCGTCCCCTACCTGAGCCGCCGTCAGCGCGCGGCCGCCGATGTCCAGGTACTCGCTGTCAGGCTCCTTCTCGATCCGCCGCACCAGCAGCTCCGTGGTGGTGTGCTGCTGGGCGCTGCCCCACACGCCGTCACTCACCTGACAGTTCCTCCTCGCCCTTCTCACCGCGGCCTGCTTCGACGCGGGCCTCTCCGTCGCGGTCCTCTTCGTGACCGCGCCGCTCCTTCGCCCCGTCCAACAGCTCGAGGAAGCCCCCGGGCCGGTACCGCCCGATGACGGCCTGCTCCAGCACGCCGAGGCCGGTCCGCTGGCCCCAGGTCGCCCGCACCACCTGCTGTACGTGCACCGTGTCGAACGCCAGGACATCCAGGTCGGCGGTCTTGTGCACCTCGCCGCCCACCGCGAGCTCGCCGTGCCATCTGCCGTGCGACCAGGTGGGATGCAGGTAGCCGGCGCCCTTCATGCGAAACGTCCGCAGCGGCTCCAGCCGCACCGGCTCGGCGCCGGGGATGACGAGCGAGGCTCGTTCGGAGCGCCGCAGCCCCGGCGCCCAACGGATGTCGTGGCGGGTCCCGGGGAGCTGGCGGAATCCGAGATCGGGCCCGGCGACCGGCGCGCCGGGCGCCAGTACCGGCATCACCACCGCCGTCTCCGCCCACGGCTGCCCGAGCTCGTTCTCGAACACCAGGTAGTGCAGGCACTCGTCGGCGAAGTTCAGCGGGGCCCACACGAAGAACAGCTGGGGAAGCGCGGTACGCGGCGCCGCCGGCGCCGGGTCGCCAACCCCTCGGATCCCCCAGGAACGGTCCTTCGTCCCGAAGGTCGCGGGAGCGATCCGGACCTCCTCGCCGCCCGTCGAGAACGCCCCGGACCAGCTGACCATCTGCGTGGCGCGCGTGACATCCATGGCCAGCCGCGTCCCCTCATGGCGGGTCTGGCGCGGCTCCTCATAAGCGGCGGTGCGGGCCGTCGCGACGAGGTCGGCGGTCAGCCCGTGTTCCGGGGAGTCGACCACGATCCGGCTCATCCGCATCGGCTCCAGGATCTCGATCGAGATCGGGCCGACGGTCGTGCGGGTCCGGTCCAGCGGAATCCGCCCGGAGGCGAACACCGAACGCTGTATCCCGTCGCGGACCACGCTGAAAGCGGCATCGATCACGCCACGGTTCGGATACAGGCCGAGCGCGACCGCGAAGTACATCTCCTCGTCGTAGCCGTTGAACCAGAAACGATCATAGAAGTCAGCGTGTCCGTCACCCGCGTGCGCGACGGGAAGCGCCGTCTGGTGCAGCGGGTAGTCATCAAAAGGGATGAGCAACGTCGGCTCCCTCTCCGGGCGGACCAGGTTCTCGTGTGCCAGACCGACCACCATGCGGGCGGCAGCCGGCGGCGACGGAACGCCGGGGCTCCCTCTGGGCCGGGCTGCGCCTCCACTCTCGCCGGGACGGATGCTAGCCGATAGATCTATATTTTTCCATGGCAGCCTCCCGTGCCTGAGCGGTCACACGCCGCCCGGAGGCGAGCCGCCCGGCACCACCTCGTCGGCGGCACCGAACCGGCCCCACCCCGGCCATCACCGGAACCGCCCCGCCGAACCGGCGGCCGATGGCACGGGGAGGTGCACCACCGAACCAAGACGTTGAATAGATTTAGACATCTTCGTAACATCGCCTCATGCCGAGGCGCTTCGAGGAGTCCTTATGACAGCGAACGAGTGGTCCCTGCCCGCGGTGCTCGACGTCGTCACCGACGTCGCGCCGGAGCGCGAGATGCTGGTCTGGACGACCGTGCGCCGCAGCTACGCGCAGGTACAGGACCGCACCCGGCGCCTCGCCGCCTTCCTCGTGAGCCGTGGGCTCGGTGTCCGCCATGAGCGGGCGGAGCTGGAGCGCTGGGAGTGCGGGCAGAGCCCGGTGGCGATCCTGCTGTCGAACTGCCCCGAATACATCGAGGCAATGATCGGCGCCTTCCGCGCCCGCGCGGTGCCGTTCAACGTCAACCACCACTACGCACCACGTGAGATCGGCGCGCTGCTCGACCAGGTCGGCGCCGAGGCCATCGTCTACCACCGGCGCCTGGGCCCGGCGATCGCCGCCGCCGGCGCCGCGGGGTGCCTGCTGCTGGAGGTCGACGACGGCTCCGGCGTCGAGCCGCTGCCCGGCAGCATCGCGTTCGAGGAGGCGATCGCCACCGCCGGGGACGTCGAGAACCTGCCCGAGCCGTCCCCGGACGATCTGTACCTCGTCTGCACCGGCGGCACGACCGGGACCCCGAAGGGCGTCCTGTGGCGGCAGGCCGACGTCTACGTCTCCGCGGCCGGCGGCGTCGACGGGGCCACCCGCGAGCTGATCGCCTCGATCGCGGGCAACGGCGCCGGCGCCTGGTTCGCGGCACCACCGCTGATGCACGGCGCCGCCCAGTGGACCGCGTTCGCCGGGCTGGACAACGGGGCCACGGTGATCCTGCACGACGACGCGAAGCCCTTCGACGCGCCGGGAATCCTCGAGACCATCGAACGCGAACGCGTGACGCTGATGTCCATCGTCGGCGACGCCTACGCCCGGCCCCTGCTCGAACAGCTCCAGGCCCGTCCCTACGACCTGTCCTCGCTGGTCCGCCTCGGAACCGGCGGTGCGGTCACGAGCGCGAGTGTCAAACACGGCCTGCTCGAGCTGCTGCCCGGTCTCACGGTCGTCGACGGCTACGGCGCCTCCGAGACGGGCGGCATGGCCTTCGGCGCCTCCCGGAAGGGCGCCGAGACCCGCGAGTTCGAGCCCTCACCGGGTGCCGCGGTGCTGTCCGCCGACCGCTCCCGCTTCCTCGCTCCCGGCGAGGACGAGATCGGCTGGGTGGCGCGGGTCGGACGCACCCCGCTCGGCTACCTCAACGACCGGGCGAAGACGGAGGAGACCTTCCCGATCATCGACGGCCAGCGGGCCGCCGTTCCGGGCGACCGGGCCCGCCTCACCACCGAAGGCAGGATCGAGCTTTTCGGCCGGGACGCGATGGTCGTCAACACCGGCGGGGAGAAGGTCTTCGTCGAGGAGGTCGAGGAGGTGCTGCGCCAGCACCCCGACGTCCTCGACGCGCTCGTGGTCGGCCGGCCGAGCGAGCGCTTCGGGCAGGAGGTCGTCGCGCTCGTCCAGGCGCGCCCGGGTACGTCGCCGGCTCCCGGGGAGCTCCGGGAGTTCGTCGCGCTTTCCCTCGCCCGGTTCAAGGCACCGCGCGCCGTCCTGATCTGCGACCGGCTCGGCCGCCACCCGACCGGCAAGGCCGACTACACCTGGGCACGCAAGGCGGCGGTGGACGCCGTGCCCGCCACCACCGTCAGGACGTAGGGCCGCCCCGTCCCGGGCCCGACGAGGCGCCGGGACGGTCGGCTCCGCACCGTCCGACAGCCAGATTCCCCCACGTCGGCAGACGCAATCACCAAAGGACTCCGATGACGAGCTACAAGCCGATCGACGCGGACAATCACTACTACGAGACGCTCGACGCGTTCACCCGTCACCTGGATCCGAAATTCAGGCACCGCGGCGTCCAGGTCGTGCAGGCCGGCAAGCGCGTGCAGCTGATCATGGGCGGGCGGGTGAACCGGTTCATCCCCAACCCGACCTTCGACCCGATCATCGTCCCCGGCTGCCTGGACCCGCTGTTCCGCGGCCAGATCCCCGACGGCGTCGACCCGCGCTCGCTCATGAAGGTCGAGCCCCTCGCCGACGAGTACCGCGACAAGGACAAGCGCGCAGACCTCGTCGAAGCGCAGGGCCTCGACTCGATCCTGCTGTTCCCCACCCTGGGCTGCGGCGTCGAACAGGCCCTCAAGGACGACATCGACGCAACCATGGCCAGCCTCCACGCCTTCAACCGCTGGCTGGAGGAGGACTGGGGCTTCAACTACCGCGGCCGCCTCATCAGCGCACCGATGATCTCCCTCGCCGACCCCGCGGCCGCCGTCACCGAGATCGACAGCCTGATCGAGCGCGGCGCACGGATCGTCCACGTCCGCCCCGCCCCCGTTCCCGCCGAGAACGGCACCTCACGCTCCCTCGGCGACAAGCGCTACGACCCGGTCTGGGCCCGCCTCGCCGAAGCCTCGATCCCGGTCGCCTTCCATCTCGGCGACAGCGGCTACGAAGCCTCCACCACCGTCTGGGGCGGCTCCGAACGTTTCGAGGGTTTCGGCCAGGTCAGCGTCCTGACCCGCGTCCTCGTCTCCGACCGCGCGATCCACGACACCATCGCCTCCCTCGTCATCGACGGCGTCTTCACCCGCCACCCCACCCTGCGGGTCGCGAGCATCGAGAACGGCTCCGACTGGGTCGCCCTCCTCGTCAAGCGCCTCCGCAAGCAGGCCAACCAGACCCCCTGGACCTTCACCGCCGACCCCCTCGACACCATCCGCGAACACGTCTGGGTCACCCCCTACTACGAGGAGGACCTCCGCAAGCTCGCCGACCTCATCGGCGTCGAACGCATCCTGTTCGGCTCCGACTGGCCCCACGGCGAAGGGCTCGCCGAGCCCACCGACTTCTACAAGGAACTCGACGGCTTCACCGACGACGAGACCCGCAAGATCATGCGGGACAACTGCCTCGACCTGCTCGGTACGGCCGGTTCCTGAGCGACGCGACACCCGCGGCTGCGCACTGGTTGTGGGTGGACAGCGCTCGGAACCACGACCACGACGTCTGACACGGGGCGCCGGCGCGCATCTGGCCGCCGGCGCCCCGCGCGGTCGATTCCCGGCCTCACTTCCCGGCCCCAGGGCTCTGCGCCAGTGGGCCGATGGGCCGCCCGTCCCACCACCGCACCAGACGAGAGAGACCGACGATGAGCCTTGACGAGGCCGGCGGCGTCTTCACCGACCCCACCGCCTACGCGGACGAGCAGCGTTTCCACGCCGCCACCGCGCTGCTGCGCCGTGAGTCCCCCGTCCACCGGGTCGAGACCGAGGGCTTCGCCCCGTTCTGGGCGATCACCCGGTACGACGACGTCATGGAGATCTCCCGCGACTCCGCGCTGTGGCACAACGCGCCCCGCACCGCCGTCAACCAGGACCCGGCCGCCGAAGCCGCACCCGTCCGGACCCTCGTCCAGATGGACGACCCGGACCACTCGATCTACCGGCACATCAGCGCCGACTGGTTCAAGCCCGCCGGCGTCCGGCGGCTCTCCGACCGGATCGCTCAGCTCGCGAAGCGCTACGTCGACCACATGGCCGACCTCGGCGGTGAATGCGACTTCGTCCAGGACGTCGCCGCGCACTACCCCCTCTACGTCATCCTCTCCCTGCTCGGCCTGCCCGAACAGGACTTCCCCCGGATGCTCAAGCTCACCCAGGAGCTGTTCGGCGCCGACGATACCGACCTTGCGCGCGGGGCCACCGACACCGCCGCCGCGGATGCGCTCCTGGACTTCTTCCAGTACTTCCAGAAGGTGATCGCCGACCGCCGCGCCAACCCCGGCGACGACCTCGGCTCCGTCATCGCCAACGCCACCGTCCACGGCGACACCATCGGCGAACTCGAAGTCGTCGGCTACTACGTCCTCATCGCCACCGCCGGCCACGACACCACCAGCGCCGCGATCTCCGGCGGCCTGCACGCCCTGCTCGACAACCCCGACCAGTGGCAACGCCTCACCGCCGACCCGGCAGCCCTCGTGCCGACCGCGGTCGACGAGATGATCCGCTGGACATCCCCCGTCAAGCACTTCATGCGCACCGCCACCCGCGACACCACCATCCGCGGCGTCCCGATCCCCGCCGGCGACGCCGTCCTGCTGTCCTACCCCTCGGCCAACCGCGACGAGGACGTCTTCACCGACCCGCAGACCTTCGACGTCGGCCGCACCCCCAACAAGCACGTCGGCTTCGGCTTCGGCGCCCACTACTGCCTCGGCACCCACCTCGCCCGCCTCGAAGCCCGCGCCCTCTACACCGAACTCGTCCCCCGCCTGCGCGAGGTCGAGCTCGCCGGCACCCCCGAGTACATGCAGACCGTCTTCGTCGGC